>CBDUKE010000080.1:0-14084 GCA_965367725.1 uncultured Maribacter sp.
CGATAAGTGCGTTCGTTGACTTCGCCATTATTCAACAATTTGGCTGTCAAAAAAACGAACATGGGTCGCATTTGCTTCCCTTTTCGGTTTACAATATAATACGTAATACGATTGAGGAGGGCTACCTTTGAAGACATGGATTCCCGGAACTTAATTTCAAAAAGTTCCATTTCCCGATTAACAGGATCCTTTATTTGAGATACTATTTTCAAGTAATTTGGTTTATTGTCTTACTGGGTTTGGTTGATAAATTTAGGGAAAATATTATGGTATTATCTTAAATCTAAACTGTGAATTGAAGAATGCTATGACTTATTCGCCAATTGACCGCAAGCAGCATCAATATCCTTTCCTCTAGAACGGCGTACCGTAACTGTAATCCCGCTACGTTCAAGTGTATCAACATACATAGCTATCGCTTTATCATTGGCTTGTTGAAACTCGCCATCATCTATTGGATTATATTCAATAAGATTAACTTTTGATGGGGCAAAACGACAGAATTCAACTAGGGCATCAGCATCCTTTTGAGTGTCGTTTATCCCTTTCCATACAATATATTCGTAAGTAATTCTACTCTTGGTCTTGCCATACCAATACTGTAAGGCCTCCCTTAAATCGGCTAAAGTGAAATTGGCGTTAAAAGGCATGATCGATGTTCTGATCTCATCAATGGCAGAATGTAAAGACACTGCCAACTTAAATTTAACCGCTTCATCGGCCATTTTTCGTATCATCTTAGGAACACCGGAAGTAGATACAGTAATTCTTTTGGGGGACATTCCCAATCCGTCTGGGGAAGTAATCTTATCTATCGCCTTCAATACATTGTTATAGTTCATCAAAGGCTCCCCCATACCCATAAAAACAATATTGCTCAATGGTCTATTAAAATACAATCGACTTTCATTGTCAATCGCAACTACCTGATCATATATTTCATCGGGATTAAGATTGCGCATGCGTTTTAATCTTGCTGTAGCACAGAATTTACAGTCCAAACTACAGCCAACCTGGCTCGACACACAGGCCGTTGTTCTGGTTTTGGTCGGAATAAGCACCGACTCTACCACCAGATCATCATGTAAACGAACGGCATTCTTTATGGTACCATCCTTACTACGTTGCATTTGATCAACCTTAATATGATTGATCACAAAATTGGAAGTTAAAAGATCACGGGTTTCCTTTGATATATTGGTCATAACATCAAAAGAATGTGCAGATTTCTGCCAAAGCCATTCATAGACTTGGTTACCCCGGAATGCCTTATCCCCACTGTTGACGAAAAAATCCCTCAACTGTTCCAAGGTCAATGCCCTAATATCTTTCTTTTTTGTTTTTTCCTCCATTCAACTTAGATAACAAATCAAAAAATCCCACTTTCAACATTCATCGTTATAGCGGGATTTTGACTTTTTTTGAAAACCTGCTCACACAGGCATACCGAAAAACTATATGATCAACATGGCATCGCCATAAGAATAGAACTTATAGCCTTCCATAATAGCTTCTTTGTATGCTTTTTTCATTAGGTCATGACCAACAAAAGCGGACACCATCATCAATAAGGTAGATTTTGGCAAATGAAAATTGGTTACCATACAATTTGCTATACTGAATTCGTATGGGGGAAAAACGAACTTGTTTGTCCACCCGTTAAAAGTATTCAAGGTATGTACAGAAGAAACTGCACTTTCCAATCCACGCATGGCTGTAGTGCCAACTGCACATACCCTACGCTTATTTCTTTTAGCAGCATTAACTATTTCAGTAGCCTTCTCATCAATAATCAATTCCTCGCTGTCCATTTTATGTTTGGATAAATCCTCAACCTCAACAGGATTAAAGGTTCCCAAGCCAACATGCAGCGTTACTTCAGCAAAATCGATACCTTTTATTTCCAATCGCTTTAACAGATGCTTTGAAAAATGAAGCCCAGCAGTTGGTGCCGCAACAGCGCCTTCATGTTTGGCATAAATAGTTTGGTACCGGCTCTCATCTTCTGGTTCCACATCCCTTTTAATATATTTTGGTAGTGGCGTTTGCCCTAACTCACGAAGTTTTCTTCTAAAATCTGTATAGGATCCATCATATAAAAAACGTAATGTTCTACCCCTAGAAGTGGTATTATCAATTACTTCTGCAACCAAACTTTCATCCTCACCAAAATAAAGCTTATTGCCGATACGGATTTTACGCGCTGGATCAACAAGTACATCCCAAAGACGTTGCTCTTCATTCAGTTCACGAAGAAGGAATACCTCGATCCGTGCACCCGTTTTTTCCTTGTTACCATACAACCTGGCAGGGAAAACCTTGGTATTATTCAATACCATAACATCACCTTCATCAAAATAATTGATTAGGTCTTTGAACATTTTATGTTCAATTTTTCCAGTTTCTTTATGGATAACCATTAATTTGGATTCGTCCCTGTTTTCAGAAGGATACTCGGCCAATAATTCATCTGGAAGTTCAAAATTGAAGTGTGATAATTTCATATGGAAGTAATTATTGTATTTTTTTTTCGCAATTTTGGCGGCTGCTAATATACGACCTCGACATAGGGGATGTCAAGTAAATCGATGATTAAATGATAATTATAATTTTTGAAGGCGAAATCCCAATGTATTAAGGTCTTTCCAAAAATCGGGATATGATTTTGAAACCACCTCTGCATCATTGATAATAAAGGATGTCTTTAGGGCCAAAGGACCAAATGCCATAGCCATTCTATGGTCATCATAGGTGTCAATGACAACTTCTGGTTTAAAATGGGATATAGGCTCCATTCTTAATGTTTTATCGGTGATGGTTACCATTGCCCCGAACTTGGTAAGTTCATTATACATAGCCTCTAATCTGTCTGTTTCCTTGATTTTAAGCGTGTGCAAGCCTGTAAGCTCACAGCCCAATCCCAAACCTAGACAAGTAACTGCAATCGTTTGTGCGATATCTGGTGCATTTGCCAAATCGCATTCAATAGCAGTAGACTGGCAATGCTTCACTTTTTTCAATACAATTTCGTTCTTTAAGAATATGGTCTCTACTCCAAATTCTTTATATATCCCGGCTAGGATACTATCCCCTTGCAAACTATTCTTTTTATACGCGCTCAAATTAATTTCGGAACCAACCTCACTCAAAGCCACAAGGCTATAGAAGTATGATGCAGAACTCCAATCTGATTCGACCACGAGTTCTACTGCCTCAACATTTTCCTTAGGTGAAACTTTTATACTATTCCCTTCAAATGAAGTTTTGATCCCAATCTGGTTCAATAATCCCAAAGTCATTTTGATGTAAGGTACCGATGTGATTTTACCAACTAGATCAAGTTCCAAACCGTTTTCAAGACTGGGAGCGATCAGCAATAAAGATGATATGTACTGACTACTAATATCGGCTGGTAGGCTAACTTGGCTCTTTTTCAGTTTTTTCCCTTTTATTTGAATTGGTGGATACCCTTCCCTACTGACATATTCAATATCCGCTCCTAGATTTCGTAAAGCTTCGACCAATACTTTCACAGGTCTTTCTGTCATTCTTTGAGAGCCGGTCAACAGCACATTTTTCCCTTCCTGAGAAGCAAAATAACCCGTTAAGAAACGCATCGCCGTACCTGCATGATGAATATTGACTTCTCCACTGGAAATCGCAAGCCCCTTCTGCATTACCTTGGCATCGTCAGAATTTGAAAGATTTTTTATAGAAATATTGGGGTACAAGGCCTGTAATAGTAAAGAGCGGTTAGATTCGCTTTTAGAGCCCGTTATTTGTATGTGGGATTTTAAAAGATTCTTGGATGGACGAGAAAGGTGTAACTTCAAGTTAACTAGGTTTAAAAACAATATCCAAATATAACACTATTTGAGTTTTTCATTGTTTTGGTGCCTGTCGTGGTCCCTTTTGGCTTTTAGGGTCAATTTTTTATCAAAAGCCTCTTCAAGATTTATCCCGGTTTGATTGGCCAAGCAAAGTACCACAAAGAGCACATCGGCAAGTTCTTCACCTAAATCCTTATCCTTGTCGGAATCTTTTTCGCTCTGCTCACCATATCTACGGGCTATGATACGGGCCACTTCACCCACTTCCTCAGTAAGTTGTGCCATATTGGTCAGTTCATTGAAATAACGAACACCATGTGCCTGGATCCATTTATCAACCTCTTGTTGTGCTTTCTGTATTCCCATTATTCCTTGTTTTTTGTATCAACAATTATCGTCACTGGACCATCATTCAATAATTCAACTTTCATATCGGCTCCAAAAACCCCTGTACCTACTTTTTTACCCAGGACCATCTCCATTCTTTTGACAAAATTCTCGTAGATAGGTATCGCAATTTCAGGCTTTGCTGCTTTTAAATAGGACGGCCTATTTCCTTTTTTTGTTGAAGCATGCAAGGTAAACTGACTTACCACAATAACATCTCCCTTAACCTCAATCAACGACTTGTTCATAACGCCCTCTTCATCATTAAAAATACGCAGATTAACAATCTTACGGGAAAGCCATTCTATATCCGCGTTAGTATCCTCATTTTCAATTCCCAATAAAATAAGCAGCCCTTGCCCAATTTTTGAAATTATCTCACCTTCTACAGTAACACTTGCCTTAGACACTCTTTGAACAACGGTTTTCATAATTGTAATCCTCTATTCTAAAAAGGGTTAAAAATCTTATTGGTTATTATCAAAATTATCCAGTCTGTAGGTATCGTCCTCCCCAGTCACCATCTGTACATAACTCTTATATCTGCTCCAAGCAATTTCGTTGTTTTCCAAGGCCTCTTTTACAGCGCATTTTGGTTCATCCAAATGCAAACAATTATTGAATTTACACCCACTTTTAAGTTTAAATAATTCTGGAAAATAATCGCCAATCTCATCTTTGTCCATATCAAAAATACCGAAGCCCCTAATACCTGGAGTATCGATGATCCTGGCGTCAAAACTTAGGTCGAACATCTCGGCAAAAGTTGTGGTATGCTGTCCTTGCAAATGTTGTTCCGATATTTCAGTGGTCTTTATGTTCAAGGAAGGCTCCAATGCATTTATCAAAGTTGATTTTCCTACTCCAGAATTACCAGAAAACATGCTCGTTTTACCAAGCATCAATTCCTTTACCTTATCCACATTTTTTCCAGACTTGGCAGATAGGCCAATACAAGTATATCCTATTTTGCGGTATAAAGCCGCCAAGTATTTAACTTCCAAGAGTTCTTCTTCATTATAAGCATCAATCTTATTAAACAAGATTACCGCTGGAATATCGTAAGCTTCAGCAGTCGCTAAAAAGCGGTCAATGAAAATGGTATACGTCTTAGGATTTTTAAGTGTTACTAGCAAGAACACTTGATCTAGGTTAGCTGCAATGATATGGGTCTGTTTTGAAAGCTTCACAGACTTTCTGATGATATAGTTTTTTCTATCCTCAATATGGAAAATAATTCCAATGGTCTCATCACCTTTCTTCTCAATTTCAAAATCAACAATATCACCAACAGCAACAGGATTAGTGCTTTTTATATCTTTTAGGCGAAATTTACCCTTAATACGGCATTTATAAAAATCACCTTCCATGGCTTTTACCGTGTACCAACTACCTGTAGATTTATAAACAGTACCAACCATTTCACCTTAATTATTGAGTGCAAAGTAACTGATTTAATAGCAAAAAACATATATTTGGTATTATTGTTGATCAACAATATTGAACAATTATAAAACCATTATGAAATGAAAAAATTAATTTTACTTTTATTTATTGCCATTGGCTTTCAAGGTATTTCTCAAGAAACAATTACCAATGAATCTGTTATACAGATGGTGGAACTTGGTTTTGATGATTATATGATCATTGATAAAATCAATACTTCCGATGTAAAGTTTGATGCATCAATTTCTGCACTTGGCTCATTGAAAAAAGCTGGTGTTTCTTCTGAAGTCCTTTCATTGATAATGGACAAATCAAAGCAAAACACAAAGTCAAAAACGGGCATATATTATTTGGCTGAAAATGGTGAGGATAAATTGATACAACCCAGTGTTTTTTCTGGAGCAAATTCAAATGCTGTTGCCCAAAAATTGGTTTCTGGTTTAATAAACTCAAAGTCAAAAGCACAGTTACCAGGGATCCACTCAAACAATGTCCTAAAAACCAATACACCAGAGTTCACTTTTATATTTGACCCAAGTGTGACCGAGGTCGACAATATGCAGAATAACCAAGGTGGTGATACTGGCATTTTTAACTGGTGGTTTAGAATGGCAAGTAACCCAAACGAATTTGTTTTGGTAAAACTTACTGTTAAGGAGAAAAAGAATTTAAGAGAGGTCATTACAGGGAAGAAAAGCTGGATAACAAGCAGCAGTGGAATTGACCCTAAATATGCCCTTAATTTTTCAATGGAAGAAATTGAAGGCAACAAGTTTAAAGTTGTACCTGATGCATTAGAGCCAGGAGAATATTGTTTTATCTATCAAGGAGCAGTACCTCAAGGAAGGGATAACCAATCTGTTTTTGATTTTTCAGTCCAGTAAATAGCATTACAGGACCAAGTGATTTTGGTCAAAGTTGGGAATAATAAAAAACCCGGTAAGTTGAAACTTACCGGGTTTTTTTATTTGTAAAACATATAATTGAATGGTATAAATGTTGATCAAACAAGTACTAATCTACAATGTACACCGTTACCTTTATGATAATCAAAACATAAATCAATCTATTATGAAAAAAATCGTATTTGCTATTTGTCTATTAGGGCTATTATCCTTTGAAGTTAACGCCCAAGAATATAAAGTAATCACTAGTGTAGAATCAATTGTATCGAGTGGTATGGGTAGGTCTCGAATTATTAGCGCCCTTGAGGATAAAGATTATAAAGAGTTTTCCAGTGTTCAAACAGAGGAAGATAATACTAGAAATAAATCCAAGCGAGGTGAGATTCGTGTTAAGAATTTTGAGGAAACCAAATTGTTGAACTTTTTCAATATTGGCGGAATCCGTTTTCAGAACATAGCTGCCAATGATGCCTTAATTTCCTCTAAAATCAATACCATGATTGCTGAAGGGTGGGAATTGGCATTTGTAACCAGTGCCGTTGAAAGTGATGGAGGCAAAGGAGACGGACAAGGTATTTTTATAACCCGTTATATTTTTAAAAGATAAGAACTAAAAAACCCTGACGATGCTGTCAGGGTTTTTTTATTTTTTAGTCAGTCTTTTATATAGACCCTGCCACCTGCAAGGGTCTTTTTGTTGACACTTCTAGGATTGCCATAAACGTACACATCACCACCAGCTTTTACATTAATGTCAACTTTGTCCGAAGCAAAAATCTCAGCCTCACCAGCAGCAGTAATCTTTATATCTGTATTGACTGTTTTTAGTTCTCGCCCTTCAAATATTCCTCCGGTATTCAATACTATCCACTGGTTTTCCGCCAATCCGGAAGCTTCCACTATTCCACCGGTTACTGCACGCACTTCCAAATCAACAACATCCAAGCCAGCTTTTATTTGAGCGCCCTCTTGAGAACGTATCTCTAGATGGTCTTGCTTGATCAATTCATTAGATACGATTTTGGCTCCTTCATTACCATCAATAACATCTAAATGTTTGTAGAAAACCTCAATGAAGGTATCTTCCCCTCTAAACTTTTTATCAAATTGCATTCTTAACTTCAAGGTTCCATCGGTATTTACCACTTTAATGTCGTAAACATTCTCACCTTTTATGGTAATCCTATCTTCATCTGATTTAATGAGATTTACCTCAATTAAATCAAAGACTTTAATTTTATTGAAGTCACCTACTTCTTTGTCTATCATTCTTTGAGATGAGACGGTCAATGAACTGATCACCGCGAAAAGTAAAAGTATTTTTTTCATACGTTTAAATCTTTTATAGTTATTGATAAATGAAATAATCAAAAAATTCTGAGCATATGTTACCGCTACGCTCATACAAAATTCTTTTTGATTTCTTTAAAGATTGAAATTAAGAACGATTGTTACAGTTTTCAAAAAAAAATCCCGATTATAAATCGGGATTTTTTGTTAGGATTGCATTATTTTCTCTTGATGGTTAATAGATTCTTGGTGAATGGCCTTGAACATTTTAAGAACAAACTCCTCACTCAATCCTTTTGATTCTCCTTCAAGTATCATAGCACCAAGAATCTGATTCCAGCGATTGCTCTGCAGAACAGCAACATTCTTTTGCTTTTTAAGCTTCCCGATACCATCCGACACCTTCATGCGCTTGCCAAGGGTTTCAATCAATTGATTATCGATAATATCTATCTGGGCCCTAAGATTACTCAACTCACTTTTGTATTCTGCTTCTTCGTCTGATTCTTTTCTTATACGCAGATCATCCATAATACGTACCAAGGTTTTAGGAGTTACTTGCTGGGCAGCATCGCTCCAAGCATTATCCGGATCATGGTGTGTCTCTATAATGAGGCCATCAAAATTAAGATCTAAAGCAGTTTGTGAAACATCGAAAATCATATCCCTATTCCCAGTTATATGTGATGGGTCGTTAATAATTGGCAAATCAGGGAATTTGGTCTGTAATTCAATGGCCAATTGCCATTCGGGAATATTTCTATACTTTGTCTTCTCATAGGTAGAGAAGCCTCTATGTATTACACCTAAATTCTTAATATCGGCAGTGTACAATCTTTCAACAGCTCCCAACCATAATGATAAATCTGGGTTTACAGGGTTTTTGACCAATACAATCTTGTCAGTACCTTGCAAGGCATCGGCTATTTCCTGTACTATAAAAGGACTGACTGTTGACCGCGCACCAATCCAAAGCAAATCTATATCATGCTCTAAAGCCAATTCAACATGGGCTCTATTTGCAACTTCTGTTGCGGTCTTTAATCCAGTTTCTTCCTTTACCTTCTGCAGCCATTTAAGTCCCAAAGCTCCTACACCTTCAAAATTACCTGGTCGTGTCCGCGGTTTCCAAATACCAGCTCGATAATAGTTTACATCAGTGTCTTTTAGTTCATGTGCAATCTTCAAGACCTGTTCTTCAGTTTCCGCACTACATGGCCCAGCAATTACCAAGGGATGATTTAATCCTAAATCATTTAACCATGTTCTCATTTGTTTTGAATTCTCCATTTTAGTATCCTATTATTTGTTTAATGGTATTCCTTTTAATATTTCCTTTATTTTATTCGTATTGTTCATTTCATTATAAATACCCTTGTAGTCATCTTTAAGCAACAATTGCTTAAAGTCTTCCAGGTTTTGGATATATTTCTCCAAGGTCTCGACTACATTTTCTTTATTCTGCTCAAAAATTGGTGTCCACATGGCTGGTGAACTCTTTGCCAATCGTACGGTACTTTCAAAACCACTCCCAGCCATGTCAAAGATATCCCTTTCATTTTTTTCCTTCTCAATGACCGTTTTACCTAACATAAATGAACTTATGTGTGATAAATGGGAGACATAGGCAATATGCTTATCATGTGCTTCAGGGTTCATATACCTGATTCGCATCCCCATTTGTTGAAAAAGGTCCAATGCTCTTTCCTGAAGCTTAAAAGCAGTTTTCTCAACTTCACAAATAATATTGGTCTTACCTTGGTACAGACCATCAATCGCCGCTGATGGCCCGGAAAATTCTGTTCCGGCAATTGGGTGACATGCCAAAAAATTTCGCCGCTTCGGGTGATTTTCCAAACTTTGACATAAAATGGCTTTGGTTGACCCAGCATCCATTACAACACAATCATCATTTACTTCATTTAATATTCTAGGAAGCTCAGTCAACATTACATCAACCGGAATACTGACAATTACGACATCAGCCAAATTTAAATCATCATAGCTCGATACAACATCGATCAAGTCCAATGCCAATGCTTCCTCCAAATGGGATACATTGGTATCTATACCATGAATCTTCGCATGTGGGTACAGCCTTTTTATGTCCTTGGCCATAGAACCTCCAATTAATCCAATACCGATTATAAATACATCCATCTTAAAATCTGTCTAATGCTTCTTTGATTTTTTCAGCTTTCACACAAAGTGAAAACCGAATATACCCCTCACCATTACTACCGAATATAGTGCCTGGAGCAATGAAAATGTTCTTCTCAAAAAGTACTTTATCTATAAACTCTTCTGAGGCCAGAGCTCCTTCAGGTAATTTAGCCCAAATAAACATCCCCACTGCGTTTTTATCATAGGTGCAATTCAATTTATCGGCCAATGAGAACATTAACTTCCTTCTGCTTTGATATACCTTGTCCAATGATATAAACCAATCTTTTCCGCTTCGCAAAGCAGCCACAGCTCCTTTTTGTATGCCATAAAACATACCTGAATCCATATTACTCTTCACCTTTAAAATAGCATTGATATAATCTGCATGTCCTAAAACCATACCCACACGCCAGCCAGCCATATTAAAAGTTTTACTCAACGAATTCAATTCCAAAGCAACTTCTTTTGCACCCGGTATGCTCAAAACACTTAAAGGATCATTACTTAGAACAAAACTATACGGATTGTCATTAATCAATAATATGTTGTTCTTTTTGGCAAACTGAATCAATTTCAATAATTGCTGACGGTTTGCTGTCGCGCCCGTCGGCATATGTGGATAGCTTACCCACATCAATTTCACCTTGGATAAATCTTGCTGCTGCAAAGCATCAAGGTCTGGAAACCAAGCATTTTTGGCATATAAATCGTACAGTTTTGGTACTCCACCCATTAATTTAGTAACAGAAATATAAGTTGGATATCCCGGATTTGGAATGAGAACTTCATCACCCTCATTCAAAAAAGCCATGCTAATATGCATGATACCCTCTTTGGAACCCATTAAAGGTAAGATCTCAGTACTGGAATCTACAGTTACAGCAAACTTAGTTTTATAGAAGTCCGCAATTGCCTCTCGTAATTCTGGCAATCCTTGATAACTTTGATATTGGTGGGCTCCAGCTTCGGTCATTGCATTCTGGATAGATCCTATAACCTCCTCTGATGGAGCCAAATCTGGACTACCGATACCCATATTAATAATAGGTTTACCATCAGCAATAAGTCCTCGAACCTCTCGCAGTTTTTTCGAGAAGTAATATTCTTCAACTGTTTTTAATCTCTCTGCAGTACCAATCATATTCTGGCGTTTTTATATTCCCCCAAGACCCTAAAGTCTTCAGACATTATTTCCAAGAGCGATTTGGCCTTGGCAAAATTATCATATTCATCGAAAGTGACATCAACAAAAAAAGCATATTTCCAAGGGGTTTCTATAATGGGCAATGACTGTATTTTTGTCAAATTCAAATTACAGTCACTCATCACGTTCAAAACCGTCGCTAAGCTACCCCTCTTATGATCTGTAACAAATCGCAAAGATGCCTTATTGATCTCATTTTTAGGTAATTCCTTATTCTTTGTCTTGACGATGATAAATCTTGTGGAATTATTCTTTATAGTCTGTATCTCAGGGACAATGACATCTAATTCATACAAGTCGGCCGCAACTATGGGTGCTATGGCGGCTATACCTTTTAATTGGTTATCATGTATTTGTTTTGCAGTCTCTGCAGTATCTACGTCCTCAACCATTTTTATATGGGGTTTCGTCTTTAGAAACTCCCTGCATTGCAAAAGTGCCATGGGGTGTGAGCGCACCTCAACAATATCATCGATTGTCTGACCTTTTAGTGCCATTAAATTATGATGAATGTTTAAATAGTGCTCTCCGATTATATGTAAATTCTTATCATAGATTAGCGCATAATTCGGAATAATGGAGCCTGCAATTGAATTCTCAATGGCCATAACCCCTTTATCGGCAGTTGAATCAAGCAACTGATCAACCAACCCATGAAAAGACATACACTCTACCAATTCAATATCTTCGCTGAAATATTCCCGGGCTACCTGGTGGTGGTTTGAACCCTTGATTCCCTGAATGGCTATTTTTAAATTCATTGCTATATTGTTGTCTATTTTAATCCGACATTTTTTTAACAAAAAAAGTCCCGTTTTTCACGGGACTCAATGTTATATTTTGCTTACAATACACTACAACAGTCCCGTTTCTCTTTTAAAAAAGAAGAAAAAATAAAAACCGTTATAGAAATACTGCTTTGTCATTATACTGCTAAATCTCTGGCTAAGGTAATTATTAAATTTAAAAATCAAATTTTACATCCATATTTTTTTGTTTTTTTTAGGTATTGCCTATTTCATTGAAGAATTCTCCTTAAAAAGTATGGTTTACTAAGAATTGCCAATAATTAAATCGATGGAATTATCCAATACATCCTGAATTCTCGGATTCGTACAGTTGATTAAAATTGAGAATACCATTTGTTCTTTAGGGTAAATAAAAAGGTTGGAATAGCCTCCAACGCCATTCCCGACATGGCCATAAAAGGTCCTTCCTTTTTTATCTTCACTTACTTGCCAGCCCAAACCATAATAAGTAGGATTTCCATTTATATTTTCAGAAGTTAGAAACTCGGAAATAACTGTTTTATCCAAAACTTCGTTGTTCAAATAAGCCTGTCCGAATTTGGCGATATCATCTGAAGTGGATACATAACCACCTCCAGCTAACTTGTAGTGATTGTTGACAGGAATGGCCTTTCGAAAGCCCAATCTGTTTTTTGAGTAAAATGTGGCCATGTCGTGATCACACTTTTCCAAAGTCTTGACTGCACTCGACCGGACATTTTCTGGAAAGGTATTTTGTAAATCCAAGGGGTTCAATACTTTTTCCCGTACATATTCTTCAAACGGGATACCACTGGCCTCTTGCATGGCCAAAGAAATCAAAACCCAGTCATAGCTATTGTAATGATAATTAGTCCCTGGCTTAAAAAGCAACCCATCATCTTTAAAGATCTGTAAACTATCCTTAATTGAATAAGCCTTGTTCAACCCGTATTCCTTCCCTCGATATCCTCTTATTCCTGCCGTGTGGCCGGCCAATTGTCGAATGGTGAAATCGTATTTTTTCTTAGGAAAATATGGGACATATTCATATAACGAGGCATCCAAGTCAATCAAACCATCTTTCACCATATGTGCAAGAGCTGTGGCAGCAATGTTTTTTGATACGCTCGCAACCCTAAAAATAGTACGCTTTGGGTTTACTTTTTTTTTGTCTTTTAAATCAGCATAGCCATATCCTTTTTGGAAAAATAGTTTTCCATTCTTCAAAACCGTAATGGCCAATCCGGGAATCTTTTTTTCTTTGATCAAGGAGTTTAGCAAATCATCAGTTTTTTCGATTCCTTGCAACTGGGTTTTGCCCAATTGATCTTTTTGAGGGATAAATAAGTTTTTCAGATATGTTAAAACGGTTTTCAATTTCTGAATATTAGTCTTCCTGTATACAACTCTTCAACATCAACCACCGTTGGTTGGTTGAAACTGATAACATCCCCAGTACCCCGAATAACGCCCGAAATTGATTGTTGTGGATTAATTTGCACATCATTAGTGCCTCTATGATTTAAGCTCACATCATTAGCAACAAGGGTTTCCGCTTCAATTCGCGAATCTCCCGCGGCAACCGTAATGCTCAAATTCAGTGTATTTCCTTTTAATTTTAAATACGCAATGCCATTGACTATCACAACTACATTTTCTGCATCCAATTCCAAATCAAATTCGCCATCAGTAGTCTCCGCTTCAGGATCCGTAAAACTTTCGGAGTACAATCGCAAAGAAGGATATCCTAATATACCATCACTCTTTATGGGTAAGCCTGTACTACTTCTAATCTCAGTTATATTGGGTGATGTTACATAAACCCTAGTTAGGCCATAATCCCTTAAGAAATTACACCCATTTTCATTTCGCAATAGCAATCGGTCACCTTGCACTTCTGCTGTAACTTCTTTAAGAAGATACTCCCCAGTTTCAATCTCCACTTTTTGTACTTCCCCTTGCTTTAATATCAGTGCCACCTTATCAAATACCGTGATTTTAGTGAAATTATCCACATCAACTTCCGTACGTACAATTTCACCTGCATCTTGAAAACAATCCGGTGCATTCTCGTTGTTGCAGGAAA
>CBDUKE010000081.1:0-13486 GCA_965367725.1 uncultured Maribacter sp.
CCTTGGGCCAAAAATTCCTTTGCAGTTTTATAATCTGGTTTCTCGCGGAATTGGTGTACTTTTTTTAATGCTGACGTACCCTCCTTTTCAAATTCAATATAACCGAAACCGGTATTTGGGAAAGTTGGTATAATACCCAGGGTACAAAGCACGTCTTCTTTCTCGCACTTATCAAAACATGCTGTAACATCTTTGGCAAAGGCATCCTCATTTTCTATCCAATGGTCACTCGGTGCCACAATCATTACCCCATTAGGGTTCATTTTTTGGATTTTTAAGGCAGCATATAAAATACATGGTGCCGTATTGCGCATTGCTGGTTCCAAAACTACCTGTTCCTGTTTCACTAAGGGTAATTGTTCCAATACCAAATCATTATACCGTTCATTGGTAAGGATCAAAATATTCTCTGTAGGCACAAATTTATTGAGACGCTGAAAAGTTTTCTGGATCAAGGTATGCCCTGTTCCCAACATATCATGGAATTGTTTCGGGTTTTCAGTGGTGCTGATTGGCCAAAAACGGGATCCAACTCCCCCAGCCATTAATACAGCATAATAATTTTTGTTCTTCATCTAATTTTTTATTAATTCTACTTCGGCATTGGGCTGAAATAAATAGACTTTCCCAGAAACCACCTCAATACATTCAAAACGTTTTACACGTTTGTTCCCTTTTCTAAAAAGCTTCCCATTGTAAATACGGAATACACTACCCAAAGGTAACTCAAAAACATAGGTGAAATCTGTTGTTTGAAAATCAAATTTTTTCAAAGCTAGGGATAAAACAGCATCTGTATCACTGCTAGCCTTTGGATTTCTGAAATGTTTCGCCAAATGGGGCAAAAGTATAGACGGAAATATTTCAGGCCTTATAAAAGGCAACATCAAATATTGGAATGTACGCTTCCATTCCGGCCCATGTGGTTTTATTTGACGACCATACTTAGCAAAGGCAGCCAAATGCGCAATTTCATGAACAAGGGTAATTAAAAAACGATATTTGTTCAATGTGGCATTTACGGTAATCTGGTGCATCCCATTTGGCAATCTTCTATAGTCCCCGTGTCGGGTAACCCGTTTATTCACTATTTTCAAGTTAACACCAGACTCTTTGATAAGCTGCAAACAAGGGCCTACCGCCCTTTCTGGTAAGTATTTTGTTAGGATATCATCCATTACTGCAAAAATAAGATTTTTAAGATTCTATTTTCTCGAGTCCCATAGTTTATTGTATATCCTTTTAATTGGTAACTTAGATTATATAAATGGATACTCGATAATGAACAAATTTATTATCAACAAACTGTAAAAATGCCAAAAATCGAATATCGGGTCTATGTTATAGAATTATCAAAAAGGGTATTTAACGAAAATACTAAGTTTAGGGCTGCCAATCCGCAATTCAACGGTGTGCTTCAATGCCTATATGTGGGAATGACGAGCAAAACCCCCAAAGAAAGATTGGAGCAGCATAAAACAGGCTATAGAAATAAAAAAGGATACAAATTGTCATCGAATATTGTCCAAAAATATGGCATGTACCTTCGCCCAAGTCTTTACAATCATATAGCCCCTGTTGCAACCAGGGCCGAAGCACTAAAGTTGGAAGAAAAATTAGCTCTCGAATTACGTAGGCAACGATATGCAGTTTGGTTTAATTAAACCTTACCACCTCTAAGTATTAAAATCATTTAATAAATGTATTACCTTAACGATGAAAATTAAATTGTTGTTCCGCCACTAGAAAATATTGTTTTCTTTTAAGGTTGAATTGGTTAAGATTAATAATCTTTATTTAATATGTCTCACGAACAAGATATTTCAAAAGCATTTCCCTATTTAAACCCTTTACTTGTTTCCCAAATGATGAACGTGTCCCTAATGCAGGAAATACCTAAAGACACGGAAATATTGAGGGAGGGTCAATTTGTCAAAGTCATTCCTATTGTGCTAGAAGGATTAATCAAGGTTTTTACCCGGCATAATGACAAAGAATTATTGTTATATTATATTCGACCTGAAGAGAGTTGCATCATGTCTTTTTCAGCATCGCTTAAAAATGAACCCAGTAGAGTATTTGCTTATACCGAACAGGAAACCACCGCTCTGCTACTTCCAGTTGACAAGGTGTCGCTATGGATTAAAGAATACCCAAACTTCAATAATCTGTTTTATCAACAATACAACTTGAGATATAGTGAATTGCTTGATACGATTCATCATGTACTTTTTGAAAAAATGGATACACGTCTGTATGAATATTTAAAAGAAAAGGTTCAATTGACAGGGGATAACCCTTTGAAAATATCACATCGACTAATTGCAAGTGAATTAGGTACTGCCCGAGAGGTAATTAGTAGGGTGATGAAGAAATTAGAACTTGAGGGAAAAGTAAAACAACATAACAACGCTATAGAAATTTTATAGTTGTGACCAAAGTCACCGCATATTAATCTTTACTTACTTAATTTTGAACCTAACAACCACTTGGAGTACTGGTTTTAATTACTCAAGTATCAAAGCAAATTATTTTAACTAAAAAAAGTAAGAAATGAAAAAGAATATGGGTTCTACAGACAGGGTTATCAGATTTATCATTGCAGCCGTTATAGCCGTGCTTTATTTTACCAACGTTATTTCGGGAACATTGGGGCTAGTTTTACTAGTTCTGGCAGGCGTCTTTGTGTTGACAAGTTTTATTAGTTTTTGTCCGCTTTATGCTCCATTCGGATTGAGCAGCTGTTCAGTAAAGGATAAGAAGTAGGGATTATAAGGGAATAGAAAAGTAGAAGAGGTTGCGGCAAATTCCGCAACCTCTTTTTTTTATCGAACCCCCAATTAAAATTATCTTTACCTTTTTTAATCAGATGAGGTATAATTTAAGTATTATCTTCAATCAACAATTGATGTTCAAATGAGAAAAATTCAATTAGTAGTGCTCCTTATTGTATTGACCTTTGGGTGTAGTCCAAAAACCTTCAATATAAAATGGACGAAAGAAATTGCTCCTGAAAATTTCACCACAAGATTTGAAACCTCAAAAGGAAATTTTGATATTGCGGTAGAGCGAAGCCTTTCCCCAAAAGCCGCTGATCGTTTTTATCAATTGGTAAAGCATAAATTTTTTGACAATAGTCTTTTTTATAGGGTAAATCCTGGTTTTGTTGCCCAATTTGGTGGAAATGACAGCGTTGCATACAAAAAATGGAATTCGGTCAAGGTTCCAGATGAAGTCGTGAAACAAGGAAATACTAAAGGAACTTTCAGCTTTGCCCGTGGTGGTAAGGGCACTAGGACTTCCGATCTTTTCATCAATCTGGGGAATAACTCACGACTTGATACCCTATTCTATAATGAGGTACGAGGTTTCCCGTCCTTCGGGAAAGTAACAAGTGGCATGGAAGTAGTTGAAAAACTGTATTCAGGTTATTCAGATTCTACGATGGAGCATTTTGACTTAATGATGACCAATAGGGAAGAATTCCTGAAAAAGTTTCCGGATTTGGATGTTATTGAAAAAGTGTATTTGGTTGATTAGAATTAAGGTGTACTATTACTTACCTGTAGCAATTTCCCATTATACATTTTATGCCCTCTTAGCGCAAATTCCTTTATATAAGTTGCCATTTCCAAAGCAGTGGTTGGTGCTTTATAGCCCGGAAAAGCTTCTTCCAACATTTCTGTCTGTACGGCACCTAAAGCCAAAACATTAAAAGAGGGGCCAGTTTCCTTAAATTCTTCGGCCCAAAGTTCGGTCAAGGTTATAACCGCCCCTTTACTTGAACTGTATGCAGAAAGCCCAGGGAATTTCATGCTTCCTTGAACGCCACCCATTGAACTTATGGTAACAACATGTCCGTTTTTCGACATTCTTGGCAAAACCAATTTAGTAAGATTGGCAACTCCAAAAACATTGACTTTATAGACCTTTTCAAATGCTTCGGAAGAAGTTTCCAAAAAGGGCTTGTTCAATAATTTTCCTGCATTATTAACCAGAACATCAACGGTTTCCCAATTGGTGTTTAAATAATCTTCAACCCTTTTTAAATCCTCTTTTTTTGTAATATCAAATGGAAAACTAGTGATGTTCTTATGATTTAGTTTTGCTATGAAACTATCATTACGCGAAAGTGCTAAAACTTTGTGACCCTTGTTGGCAAAAAGTTGGGCCATTTCAAACCCTATGCCTCTACTTGTACCCGTGATGATTACATTTGCCATTAGTTGTATTTTATTTCTTGCTGTGCTGCATTAGCAATTCCTTCAATTACTGGAATGAACTTGTTCACCACGGTTGCCATATGTTCAAAATCCATTAAAGAAGCCTCATCCCCAACTTTATGATAATGCTCAAAATTTGTGAAATCGAATGTTGAAAAAGTCTGGGAAGGTACGGCAAATTCATTATGGAATGGATAATTATCAGACCGCATGAATAAATTGAACTCTTTGGCAGTGGGTAAAAATCCAACCAGTTTTTCCCCAGCATAACCATTACAGATATCAGCCATGTTAGACCTTTCATAGCCACTCGCATACACCAAATAATCCTTACCTACCAAGGGTACGCCTACCATTTCAAAATTAAGCATGGTATACAATTTAAATTGCTGTTCCTTTAATTTCTTAGCCAAATGTTTAGAGCCTAATAGCCCTTTTTCCTCGGCACTAAAAAGTGCGAACACCAAACTCCGTTTGTTGGTTTTTGCATTTCCAAAATAGCGTGCCAATTCCAAGACCGTTGTAGTACCCGCAGCATTATCGTTTGCCCCATTCGCTATGGTATCTCCATTTATAGGACTTCTGGTCCCAATGTGATCATAATGCGCCCCAATTACAATAAATTCATTTTTTAATTGGGCATCAGTACCTTCCAAAACACCGACAATATTATAGGCCGGCTTTTCATAATTTGACAGTGTATCCCTGTAAGAGATGAAATATGGTTTTAAACTGCTTGCTTCAAATATTTTTTCAATAAAGACCGCGGCCTTTTCTATACCAGGACTTCCAGAATCCCGTCCTTGTAGATCATCAGATGCCAAAAAGTTCATGATCTCTCCTACAGCATCAGTATTTGAGAATATGACGTTGGAAAGTTCGGTTTTTGAAGAAACAGTGCTATGGTGCGACTCGGCATGTATTGGAGCTTCTACAGTAATTGGAGCTTCCTTCTTTACAATTACCTTTCCTTTGACACCATCGGGACCCTGTGCTATGCTTTCTGGGTTAGTTTGTTGCAGTTGTGTGGAACCACAACCAAGAAGCATAAAAACTAGTAATAAATGAAAAACTTTTTGCATGGGATGGATATTAAATTTTAAAGATAAAAAAACATCCGCCATGGGCGGATGCATTATTATAAAATTATGCTAATTAACTTCTATGCCAACATAGTCACCGGATTCTCTAAAAAAGCTCTTAGCGTTTGTAGGAATTCCGCTCCAGTAGCACCATCAACGGTCCTATGGTCACATGCCAATGAAAGTTTCATTGTGTTGCCAACAACAATCTGACCGTTTTTAACCACAGGCTTTTCGACTATTGCCCCTACTGATAAAATAGCTGAATTTGGTTGATTGATGATGGAAGTGAATTCCAAAATACCAAACATACCCAAATTGGAAACGGTGAACGTACTTCCGTCCATTTCGGCAGGAGTTAACTTCTTGTTCCTAGCTCTACCAGCAAGATCTTTTACAGATGCGCCGATTTGTGTTAAACTCATTTGGTCTGTGAATTTCACAACCGGTACAACAAGTCCGTCTTCAACAGCAACAGCAACACCTATATGAACATGGTGGTTATATTTTGTAGTATCCCCTTTCCAGGTGGTATTCACTTGGGGATGCTTTTTAAGTGCCATCGCACAAGCTTTTACAACCATATCATTGAACGACACTTTGGTCTCGGGCAAGTCATTGATCTGTGCCCTTGAAGCCATGGCATTATCCATATCAACCTCAATGATCAAATAGTAATGTGGTGCTGTAAATTTTGATTCTGCCAATCTTTTGGCTATGGTCTTACGCATTTGGGAGTTCTTCACCTCTTCAGCGCTTTCCTCGCCTACAGGCAGCACTAATGGAGCAACAGTAGCAGTAGCTGAAGTTGCAGCTGTTTCTTGAACAGCAGTAGCAGTTTGTGCGGTTGCTGTCGAAGGCACAAAACTCTCAATGTCTTTCTTTACAATTCTACCATGGTCTCCGGTACCCTTAACATCATTTAAATTGATGCCTTTTTCCTTGGCAATTTTTTTGGCAAGTGGAGAAGCGAAAATTCGCTGCCCATCTTTAGATATGGTAGTGCCGGTTTCCTGAATGGGTTCGGCAACCATTTCTTCTGTATTTTCCTCTTTAGTAATCTTTTCACTTATTCCTGTAGATGGATTCGCGTTCAAAACCGCATTTACATCAGTGCCTACTGGTCCTATAACCGCAAGTACAGTGTCAACTGGAGAGGATTCCCCTTCCTTGATTCCAATATATAATAAAGTACCTGAATAGAATGATTCAAATTCCATCGTGGCCTTATCGGTTTCAATTTCAGCTAAAATATCACCTTCTTCTACTGTGTCACCAACTTTCTTGAGCCAAGAGGCTACAGTGCCTTCTTCCATAGTATCACTAAGGCGTGGCATTTTTATGATTTCAACTCCCTCAGGAATATCAATCGTCTTTTCGGATGAATCAACAACTGGGGCCTCTTCTTTGGCAGCAACTTCTGGTTCTTCAACATTTGATGCAGAAGCATCGTTCAGTAAGGCTGAAATATCCTCACCTTTTTCTCCTATGATGGCTAAAAGCGTATCAACGGGGGCACCTTCACCTTCTGCAATACCAATATGAAGCAGTGTTCCTTCATGGAAGGATTCAAATTCCATTGTGGCCTTATCTGTCTCTATTTCCGCCAGGATATCTCCTTCTTCTATCTTATCACCAACTTGTTTAAGCCATTTCGCAACGGTACCCTCTTCCATGGTATCGCTCAATCGGGGCATATTAATCACTTCTGCCATTTATGTATTATTTATGTTGTACAAATGGGTAGTCTTCTTGATCGTAGACTACATCATATAATTGGTTAATTGGAGGATAATCAGAGTCTTCGGCAAATTTTTGGCATTCTAGAACCAATTCCTTAACCTTTTTACCTACTTCCTTTATTTCATCCTCAGAAGCGTACTTTTTATCACGGATTACCTCTAGAACCTGTGAAATGGGATCAATTTTTTTATATTCTTCAACCTCATCCTTTGTTCTATAATGTTGTGCATCTGACATTGAATGCCCTCTATATCGATAGGTTTTCATTTCAAGGAAAGTAGGTCCGCCACCGCTTCTTGCCCGCTCAATTGCTTTACTCATTTCCTTAGCAACGGTAACAGGATCCATACCATCTACTGGCCCACACGGCATTTCATAGCCCAAACCTAATTTCCAAATTTCTGTGGAATGTGAAGTACGTGCCACTGAAGTCCCCATAGCATAACCATTGTTTTCGCAAATGAAGACAACTGGCAACTGCCATAACATTGCTAAATTAAAGCTTTCATGAAGTGACCCTTGTCTAACGGCACCATCACCCATATAACATAGCGTTACAGCATCGCGCTTAAAATACTTATCGGCAAATGCCAAACCAGCACCTAAAGGAATTTGACCTCCAACAATACCATGACCGCCATAAAAACGATGTTCCTTAGAAAATATATGCATAGAACCGCCCATACCTTTTGATGTTCCCGTCACCTTACCGTAAAGTTCGGCCATCACTTTTCTTGGGTCGACCCCCATACCAATGGGTTGCACATGGTTCCTATAAGCAGTTAACATCCTATCCTTAGTTAGGTCCATTGCATGTAATGCTCCAGCCAAAACAGCTTCTTGCCCGTTATATAAATGAAGGAATCCTCTAACTTTTTGTTGAATATAGACTGCTGCTAGTTTATCTTCAAACTTTCTCCAGAACAACATATCCTCGTACCACTTCAGATATGTTTCTTTGGTGATTTTTTCCATTAACCGTTTATTTATTAAAGATTCAAGTTTTACAGTACATCAAACATAGTGTAAAATGCCTAAAAAACAGAAAAACAAAAATACACATATTAATCAATCGGTAAAAAAATAAAACAAAAAGCTTAGTGCATTTTGATATATTAACAAAACCAATGAATTTGATTATAAATTTAACCAATAAATAAACGGATTTCGTATGCTATAAGTAAGAATTATTGAAACCCAATGGAAGAATATCAGCCAAGGAGCTACATTTAATAATTTCTCCTTTCTCACCCATTAAAAGAAGTTCTATTGGGCTTTTCTGTTTATACTCATACTCAGAAATTGCCTGTCTGCAATTACCACATGGTGCCGCTGGTTTCTCAACCAAGTGGGTTTTTGACTTTGCCGTTATCGCAATTGATTTTATGGCAACTCCCGGATATTTGGCGCCCGCCTGAAATACTGCAACGCGTTCAGCACACAAACCTGAAGGGTAAGATGCATTTTCTTGATTGCTGCCAATTACCACTTTATCATTTTCTAAAAGTACTGCTGCGCCCACCATAAAATTTGAATACGGGGCATAGGCATCTTTTCTGGCATCTATGGCCTTAAGCATTAAATCATGGTCTTGTTTGTTTAATTCTTCAAGGGACTCAAAAATGGAAAGATCAAATGAAATAGTTTGTTTTTTCATGTCAATAGGAGGGGATATCTTGGGATAAAAATAACAAAACCTGCGCAATGGCAGGTTTTGTTATTGAATTATTACTTTTATTAATCATTTATAAACTCTTCCCCTAGATTAAAGGTAAGCGAAAATCGCAAAGTGTTTTCCAGCGGATTTTTAACTTGTGATGTTGAAAATAAATAAGAAAGATCAATTTGGGCAGACTTGAATTTGAATCCTGCACCCATGGTAAAGAATTTTCTTGATCCTTTTTCTTCGCTTTCATTAAAATATCCTGTACGTATCATAAAAGCATCCTGATAGCTGTATTCAGCACCTAAAGCCCAAGTAAATTCTTTAAGTTCTTCGCTAAAACCATCTGGTGCATCTCCGAATGACTTTGTAATACCACTAAAAAACCCGATTTGTTGGTATTCATCATTATCAGCTGAATCAATAACTCCGTCTTCATTAAAATCTTTGGGTGTCGGAACTAAAAGCTTATTGAATTCGGTGGTAATACCGATAACATTATCTTGATCTAAGATAAAATCGAAACCAGCTCCAAAACTTAAATTGGTGGGTATAAAATTTTCTTGTCCACCTTCATCGTACTTGATTTTACCTCCAAGATTGGAAAGATTAAAACCGGCCCTCCATCTACCATCAAACTTATTGTAGGCTATTTCACTTGAACGATAATAACCTGCTACATCAACAGCGAATGAACTTGCAGCTTGGGAATCTTCAGATCCGTTTTGTGGTAATTTCAGGTTAGACCTTATATATCTACCGCCAACTGCCATTGAAAAAGATGGACTTAATTTCAAGGAATAAGAACCGTCTAATGCCAATTCATTGGGTTTTGCCAATGTACCAGGGTCATTTGCGAATTGTCTTAGTTCAATTTCCCCCAAGGTAAAATAACGCAACCCTATAGCAAAGGCACTTTGGTCATCTATTTTGTTATAAAAACTGGCATTCAAAAGTGATATATCAGTAATTATACTCTCTAAATATGGTGTGTAACTAACCCCTATCCCCATTTTTCGCTCTGCAAAGGCAAACTTTGCTGGATTCCATTGTTGTGAAAAAGCATCAGTAGAGGTAGCAACCCCCATATCTCCCATCCCTGCTGATCTAGCATCTGCGGCTATAGTCAAGAAAGGGACAGCGGTAGTGATTACTCTATCCTCTTGAGCCGATAGTTTTATAACAAATACCAATAATATAAGTAATGATGATTTTTTCATTATTTCAGGGCTTATTTTTATTAAAAAATAGAGTATGTGTTCAATAATCTAATTGCTATTGTACAAGTAAACGGGCTTTTTAAAAATATCTTGTACCGTTCATCGAAAAAATTTCAATTCATGTATCTTAAGATTATCACAACAGTTTAATGAATAATCGGAAAAAATCTTGCTGTAAAATTTATTCCAAGCCATAAAAATCCAAAAGCAGATTGTATAAAAGAAAAAATGTATTCAATACTATAATGGTAATTACACCGTTATATTTTGTGTATAAAGTCTTTCTGCCCTATTTAAAATGGCTGATTTGGAAATATTTTTTTTAGAACAAAATATTATGGTCAAATCATCGTTTTATATGCCGAAAGTGACACCAAATTAAATCAAAACAAGAATTCTAAACTACTTAAATGGTGGTTTAAATATTTGAACTCAAGTCCTAATTATGAAAAAACAGTTTATCAAAATTGTACTTTCTTGTGCAGTAATAGCGGGAGGTTTTACAGTTACTAGTTGTAGCAAGAAATCTTCATCTTCCAAAAATGTATCAAGAGCTACAGGTTGGAAAATAAATGCCAAGGAAGGTGGTTTCCAATTTAATACTGACTTTAAGGAGCAAGAAACCGCGCCAGGTCTTGTTTTTGTCGAAGGAGGTACATTTACAAAAGGTAAAGTGCAAGATGATGTTATGCACGACTGGAACAATACGCCTACTTCCCAACATGTACAGTCTTTTTATATGGACGAAACGGAAGTTACCAATGTAATGTACTTGGAATATTTGGATTATCTAAAGAGTGTATACCCTCCTGAAAATCCAAAATATGCAAACATCTATAAAGGAGCATTACCTGATACCTTGGTATGGAGGAACCGCTTAGGATTTAACGAAACCATGACCAATAACTATTTGAGACATCCTGCCTATGCAGAATATCCTGTTGTTGGGGTAAACTGGATTCAAGCAACACAATTTGCTGAATGGAGGACCGACCGTGTTAATGAAGTAATGCTGGAAAGGGAAGGCTATCTTTCAGAAGACGCCAAGTATAAAGCTACAACCGGGGAAATTGCAGGAACTTTTAGCACAGAAGCTTATTTGAGTAGACCTGAGTCTGTTTATAACGGACAAATAGATTCGCTTCAAGGCAAGAAGAAAAAGGACAGTGTTAACACATTTGCCAAAAGAAGTACTGGTATTATCATGCCAGAATATAGATTGCCAACAGAAACCGAGTGGGAATACGCTGCTGCTGCACAAGTTGGGTCTAGGGAATACAATAACTACAGAGGTAGAAAAAAATATCCTTGGGAAGGTGACTACACCAGAAACGGACAACGTGTTGGTAGAGGTGATCAATTAGCCAACTTTAAACAAGGAAAAGGTGATTATGGTGGAATAGCAGGATGGTCTGATGATGGTGCCGATATTACCGCCGAAGTAATGTCATACAAGCCTAATGATCTTGGACTTTATGATATGGCTGGTAATGTTGCCGAGTGGACAGCAGACGTTTACCGCCCTATTGTAGATGATGAAGTAAGTGACTTTAACTATTTCAGAGGTAATATTTATATGAAAACTGCCATTGGCGAAGACGGAAAAGTTAATATTCTTAGAGATTCTATCGTTTTTGATACCATGCCAAATGGTAAAGTGATTGCTATGAATCTTCCAGGCGAAATTAAAATGGTGCCTGTTGATGAGGAAGAAACTTATCTTAGAACCAATTTCTCTTCAAGTGACAATAGAGGTTATAGGGATGGTGATCCAAGTTCGTCTAGATTCTTTGATAGATTCAGTGATGAAGAAGACCAAGCCGATGCCAGAAAAATGTACGACTCCCCAAAACACAAAGTGGAGCGCGATTCTCTTGGAAAGTTAAATCGTCAATATGACCAGTCAAACAATAGAACTTCATTGATCAATGATGAGGTTCGTGTATTCAAAGGTGGATCATGGAGAGACAGGGCCTATTGGTTAGATCCTGCCCAAAGAAGATATTTACCACAGTATATGGCTACGGATTATATTGGATTCAGATGTGCTATGTCTAGAGTTGGTTCAAAATCAAAAACAAAAAACAAGACCGTAAGAGGCAAAAAAGCTAAATAGATTTAATAGATATAAGAAAAAAAGCCCTGACGAAATCGTCAGGGCTTTTTTTTATCTTTGAAATATGATTATAAAGAAACTCCACCAAATCTTTTTACAGTACCCAACTGTTTGCACTGATACAAGAAAAATAGAAGACAACTGCCTTTTCTTTGCGCTTAAAGGAGACAATTTCAATGGAAATACATATGCCGCTGAAGCTTTAAAAAAAGGAGCCGCGTACGCAGTAGTAGATGAAAAAAAATACGCAACTTCCGATAAGACTATTTTAGTTAATGATGTATTGCAAACACTCCAAAAATTGGCATCATTCCACAGGAATCATTGCAGTGCCAAAGTTATAGGCTTAACCGGGAGTAATGGCAAAACAACCACCAAAGAACTTATCAATTCAGTACTATCCAAGAAATATAAAACCATAGCTACCATTGGCAACCTAAACAACCACATAGGTGTGCCACTTACCCTATTATCAATAAGGAAAGATACCGAATTGGCAATAGTGGAAATGGGCGCCAATCACTTAAAGGAAATTGAATTCCTTTGTTCCATAGCCCAACCCGACTTTGGGTATATCACGAATTTCGGCAAGGCACACTTAGAGGGCTTTGGGAGTGTTGAAGGTGTCATAAAAGGAAAAAGCGAGCTGTATGACTATTTGATCGATCATAAAAAATCGATATTCTTGAATGCGGACGATCCCATTCAATTGGAAAAACTGGAGCATTACATAAAAAAATATGGGTTCTCAAAGGACAAGAAGGATTTTTACAAGATTGAATTTTTACAAGCCAATCCTAATGTTTCCATCAGGGTTGAAAAAATTCATATCAATTCCAATCTTATAGGGAGCTATAACTTTACCAATTGTTGTGCGGCCATTCTTATGGGCAAATATTTTAATGTCGACTTGAACGATATCAAATCGGCAATTGAAGCCTACATCCCTCAAAATAACAGGTCCCAGATCATAGAAAAAAATGGAAGGCAAATCGTTCTCGACGCATACAATGCAAATCCCTCAAGTATGAAAGTGGCCTTGGAAAATTTCAGCAATTTTACAGGTGGACCAAAAATTGCGTTTTTGGGGGATATGTTCGAATTGGGCAAAACAGCCAGCAGTGAACATCAATATATTGCCGATTTGGCAAATGACCTAGATTTAGAAGAGGTGTTTTTGGTTGGGGAAAATTTTTATAATACCAAAACCACTTTCAAGAAGTTTAAGGATTATGACGCTATAGCCGCTTATCTCTCTAAAGAAAAACTTGCAACAAATTGCAACATTCTGATTAAGGGTTCACGGGGAATGGCTTTAGAACGACTGCTTGATTTACTTTAATCAAACAATTTAAAAGAAAATTTATAAACTAATGGAGGGATTGTGGGATATACTGCCCCGAAGCGTCGGGGGAACCAGTGACTTCTAAAAAGAGTGG
>CBDUKE010000082.1:0-13304 GCA_965367725.1 uncultured Maribacter sp.
ATGAAAATTGTTATCCTTGCTGCCGGTATTGGTTCCCGACTGGGCAATCCGTTTCCCAAACCTTTAACCCCATTGAACAATGGTAAAAGCATCATGGGTATGCAAATTGATAATCTTACCCAACACTTTAACATTGATGATATTAGCATAGTCGTAGGCTTTAAGAAAGACTTGATCATGGAGCGTTTTCCTGAGGTCTCCTATATTTATAATCCCTTCTTTGACCGCACCAACACTGCTAAAAGTCTCTTCAAGGCACTAAAGAAGAACAAAGACAAGTCTGTACTTTGGTTAAATGGTGATGTTGTTTTTGATGTTAAATTATTGCAGGAACTCATCCCATATATCAAAAAAGAACAATCTTTTGTGGCTGTAAACACCAGTAAAGTCGCTGACGAAGAAGTAAAATACACCCTCAAAAACAACTATATAGACCAGCTTTCAAAAACCGTTAAAAACGGCTTGGGTGAAGCTGTAGGAATCAATTTTATTGCCAAAAAAGATATTTCATCACTGATCACTAGATTAGAAGAATGTGATGACAATGATTATTTTGAACGCGGTTTGGAATTGGCAATCGGAAAAGACGGGTTACAAATCAGTGCTGTCGATATTTCTGCTTTTGATTGTATGGAGGTTGATTTTAAGGAAGATTTGGAAAATGCAAATAACCTCTTCCGCTAATGAAAGTCATCCTTTTTTGTCAAAATGCCTATGCATTTGGTATTATGGCACCCATTCGGGATAGATTGCAAACCGAATCGCATGAATACCTCTGGTATATCACGAAAAAATTATTGGATGTTTTTCCTTTTAAGAAAGAAAATTTTACCTCGAGTATCTTAGACTTACAATTATTTCAAAGTGATGTTATTTTTGTTCCGGGAAACGAAGTACCCTATTATCTGAGAGGACTCAAAGTACAGATATTCCATGGTCTCGCCGGTGAAAAAAAAGGACATTTCCACATTCGACATTATTTTGATCTTTACTTGACCCAAGGTCCTTATTTCACTAGAAAATTCAATGAATTAAAATCAAAACATCAAGACTTTGAAGTAATCGAAACCGGATGGCCTAAATTGGATGTTTATGGCCAAAATACCAATACCTACGAAACGGAAAAAAAGCAAATGCTAAAAGCACACAATACAGAGACTATTGTACTTTATGCGCCTACCTTTTCCCCTAGTTTAACTTCGGCTCCTTTTCTGATTAAGGAAATTGAAAAATTGGCGGTTAAAACGGGATTTCTGATTGTTATCAAATTCCATGACCTCATGGTCAAAGAATGGATAATCGCCTATAAAAAACTTGCAGAAAAAATACCCAATATCATCTTTCAAGAAGAGAAAAATATTATTAAATTTTTACTTCAGGCAGATATCTTGGTGAGTGATACTTCGTCCGTGATTTATGAATTTCTTTTGTTGGACAAGCCTGTTATATCCTACAGGAATATTGCAGAAAACATTCAATGGGATGATTCAAGGACCTATTCCAAGCTAACTGAAAAGGTACTTGACAATATTGAAAATGATCCTTACAAATCACAACGAAAAATTATAAATCAAGAGTTTCATCCTTATAAAGATGGACAATCGGCCCAAAGAATGTTAAACGCTGTTGAACGCTGCATTGCGGAAAACGGAGTGCCTGAAAGCAGAAAATTATTTGTTGCCCGAAAATTGAAAATCAATACCATTTTTGGTAAACCTATCCTGGATATTTGGGACAAAAATAAGAAGCGAAAAATTACAGCATTGTTGATTACATTCAACGAAGCGGCTAACATTGATGCCGTGTTAGAGAATATAAGTTTTGCCGATGAGATTATTGTGGTTGATTCCTTAAGTACAGATGGCACCATTGAAAAAATCAAGGAATATCCTCATGTAAAGCTCATTCAACGCCCCTTCAAAAACTATACGGATCAAAAATCATTCGCTATGGAGCAGGCATCCAATGATTGGGTCCTATTTATGGATGCTGATGAACGTTTAACCGATACCTTAAAAAACGAAATTCTTAAAACTGTCAATACAGAGGGGCTGGTACCTGTGGCTTTTATGTTTATAAGAACATTCATGTTCAAGAGTAAAGTGCTCCGTTTCAGTGGTTGGCAAAGCGATAAGAATTATCGACTTTTCAGAAAAAGCAAAGTACATTTTGATGAAGAACGAATAGTTCATGAAACCTTGATCGTAAATGGCGAATCGGGAGTGTTAAAAAATAAATTGATCCATTATTCCTATAGCGATTATGAGGATTATAAAGGAAAAATGATCAAATACGGGCAAATGAAGGCAATCGAGGAATATCAAAAAAATAAAAAACCTTATTTCTATCATTTTGTATTTAGACCACTTTATAAATTTCTCAATCATTATATATTGCGCCTTGGATTCTTGGATGGTCGAAAAGGAATTACGATCTGCTATTTGAATGCTTTGGGCGTTTATTCTAGATATAAAGAATTAAAGCGTTTAAGAACACTAAAAAACCCTTCAGATTCATGAACGATTTAACGGCCGAAATAAACAAATGTATTGAGGTATTGTCGGAAGGTGGACTTATACTTTACCCTACTGACACTGTTTGGGGAATTGGTTGCGATGCAACCAATGCGGTAGCTGTAGAAAAAGTTTATCGACTAAAACAACGCGAAGATTCCAAAGCTTTGATTTGCCTGGTTGCTAATGATGCGATGTTAGAAAGACATGTGGAGCAAGTGCCCGAAGTGGCTTATGATATCTTGGATCTGGCCACCAAGCCCACGACCATTATTTACGACAAACCTGTTGCGTTGGCCAAAAACGCAATTGCCCAGGATAATACTATGGCCATACGAGTGGCGTCGGATAAGTTTTGCCAATATTTGATCAACAAATTCAAAAAGCCCATAATTTCAACATCTGCCAATATTGCTGGGGAGCCAACACCTCAAAGCTTTGCTGAAATAAGTGCTGTTATTTTAAAAGGTGTTGACTATATCGTAAATTTGCAGCACGACAAAAAAAATGGATTGCCTTCCTCCATCATCAAACTAGGTAATGATGGTACGGTAAAAGTAATCCGTGAGTAAATTATAAATATTATGCTCTGTCACATCGAGCGGAGTCGAGATGCTTACATACAATGCCACAACAAAACCACAAACAAGCACTACAAGACCCTATTTTCACCCTACTAACAAAAGCAGCTGATGAACTTTCTGTAGACTGTTATGTAATTGGTGGTTTTGTACGCGATTTTTTGCTGCAAAGAGGTATCCCAAAAGATATTGATGTCGTTGCCGTTGGCAGTGGAATAGAATTAGCTAAAAAAGTGGCTTCAAAATTACCGGGGAATCCTAAAATCTCAGTTTTCAAAAACTTCGGTACGGCTATGATAAATCATAAGGACCTGGAATTGGAGTTTGTCGGTGCCCGTAAAGAAAGTTATGATAGGGATAGCCGCAAACCCGTTGTTGAAGATGGTTCTTTGCAAGATGACCAAAAACGTAGGGATTTCACCATTAATGCCTTGGCCCTTAGCCTTAACAAAAATAACTTTGGGGATTTGTTGGATCCCTTTGATGGCTTAAAGGACCTCGAAAAAAAGATTATTCGAACACCTTTAGAACCAGGTATCACCTATTCTGATGACCCGCTGCGTATGATGCGCGCCATACGTTTTGCCACACAATTGGATTTCACGATAGAATTAAGATCCTTACAGGCAATTACCGAAAATAAAGAGCGCATCAAAATAGTTTCCAAAGAACGAATTGTAGATGAGCTGCATAAAATCTTGGCATGTCAAAAACCCTCTATTGGGTTCTCATTACTTCATAAGACAGGATTACTTGAATATATACTGCCCGAACTTATCGCCTTGGAGGGCATTGAGGAAGTAGAAGGGCAACGCCATAAAGACAATTTTTGGCATACCCTCGAAGTAGTGGACAACATTGCCCACACCACAGATAATTTATGGTTACGTTGGGCGGCATTATTACATGACGTTGGCAAGGCTCCAACAAAAAAATTCCACAAAAAAATAGGATGGACGTTTCATGGGCATGAATTCGTGGGTTCCAAAATGGTCTATAAACTTTTCAAAAGGTTACGAATGCCTTTGAATGAAAAAATGAAATTTGTTCAAAAAATGGTGTTGATGAGTTCAAGGCCCATTGTCCTTGCCGAAGATTTCGTTACCGATTCCGCTGTACGTAGATTGGTATTTGATGCAGGTGATTTTGTGGATGACCTAATGACCTTATGTGAGGCGGATATTACCACCAAAAACCCAAAAAAGCAAAACAAATACAAAAACAACTTCAAAATTGTCCGTCAAAAAATAATTGAGGTTGAAGAACGTGATCATGTGCGAAATTTTCAACCGCCTATTACTGGTGAGGAAATCATGAAAACCTTTGGACTTAAACCCTGTAGGGAAATAGGTCAAATAAAAGATGCCATAAAGGAGGCTATTTTAGAAGGGGAAATTCCCAATGAACATGACGCAGCCAAAGAATTTATGCTAAAAAAAGGGAAAGAAATTGGACTATCGGTTAAAACTGATCAATAACCTTTATGTCTTAATTATTCATCATAATTCGGAAAAGTGTAGTAATTTTGCGCCCATTAAAACACCACCATTACATGTTCAAGAACTACCATAAAATCGCCAAAATTTCATTGGTTTTGGTTTATCTGGTTATTATAGCGGGAGCCGTGGTACGTATGACCGGAAGTGGCATGGGCTGCCCCGATTGGCCTAAGTGCTTTGGTCAGTATATACCACCAACCAATGAATCTGAATTACAGTGGCAACCCAATCAAGAATATAAAAAGGGCCAAGTAATAATTCTGAATGAAACCCTCCAAGTTGCTAAAAATGATTTAAAGACTTCGACTATTTTTGAAGTCAATAATTGGGAAAATTATACAAAACACGATTATGCAAAATTTAATCCTTGGCATACTTGGATAGAATTTATAAATAGGTTGTTCGGTGCCTTGGCTGGCTTAGGTACGCTGGTCCTAGCGATTGCTTCCTTCGGCTATTGGAAAAAAAAGAAAAGAATTACCATAGTATCTTGGCTGGTTGTATTCGCCATGGGATTTCAAGGTTGGTTGGGAGCGACTGTGGTTTATTCCGTTTTAGAACCGGTTAAAATAACTATACATATGGTAATGGCCTTAGTAATTGTGGCCATGCTTTTATATCTCATTTTCAGTTCAAAAGAAAGCCGAAAAATATATAAATATGATTCAAAGACATTTGGCTTATTGACCATCGTATTTGGTTTAACCTTGATTCAAATTGTTCTGGGAACTCAAGTAAGGCAGTTTGTGGATGAACAAGTGGCTCAAGTTGGTGAGAACGCAAAAAATTTATGGCTTCACAATCCTACTATTTCATTTTATGTTCATAGGTCCTTTTCAATTTTGGTCACTCTATTCAATCTATATTTAGCTTATAGAATTTACAAGTTGAACCTGGGTCTTTCTAAAATCAACTGGGTGTTGCTAATTCTACTTGTTGAAGTCATAACCGGTATGGCCATGTTCTATTGGGATTTCCCTTTTATGAGCCAGACGATTCACTTGGTTTTGGCCGCTCTGCTTTTCGGAATTCAATTCTATTTAGTAATGGAATCGTTTAATGCGAATAGAAGTCCTAAAACTTTGTAACTTTGCCTCCACTCAAAAATCGGGTAAATGATATATAAAATTCGAATAATCTTGGATGCCAATGAAGATATCTTTCGGGATATTGAAATTGAAGCACACAAATCCATGGAAGAATTTCATAATGCCATTGCGCAATCTTTTGGCTTTTTGGGGAATGAAATGGCCTCTTTTTATACCTGTGATGATGAATGGAAACAAGATGAGGAAATCGCCCTTTTTGATATGAATGAAAGTGGCTCTGATGTTCGATTAATGAATGAAGCCTTTCTTGAGGATGTACTTACCGAAAACTCACCAAAACTCATCTACGTTTACGATTTCTTGGATATGTGGACTTTCTTTGTTGAATTGGCCGATATTGTGGAAGAAGAGCCCGGAATATCTTATCCTAATGTACTCTTTAGTTTTGGGGAATTACCAGAAGCACCCCCAGAAAAGAAATTTGAAGCTGAAAATACCGCGATTGACATTGATGATACTTTTGACAACTACGAAGATCTGGATTTTGATGAAAATTGGAATTGATTTTTATGCCAAATAACTGTCATTTCGAGCGAAGCCCAGAAATATTTTGCGAATCATTTTCATTGTTTTTACAAATTAATTTAAAATAATAGATTCCCACCTTCGTGGGAATGACAATAGAAAAAATATGATCAACCTATACCCTACCCAAATTGAAAGTATTTCACTGCACCGCGTTGGCAACAAAAATAAGAATGAAGGTGTGTTTTTATCCCAAGAACCCTTTAATCTTAATGATGAGACCACAGGCTTATTAAAAGAATATTTTTTTAGGCCTTTCCGGGAAAAAGAAGAAAATTATTTTAAGTTTATCAATGAAGTCGATATTGAGTTCAATGAGCTTCATAAGATAGTATCTGAAATATTCAATGAGCCTTCCAGTGCCCATGACAATTCCAAAAAAATAGCCAGTCATCTTTTCGAACAATCCAACCATCCACATATTAAAAGTGGGGAAGTTTATGTTGCCTATTTAACAGGAGTAATGTTGGATAATGTAAAAGTAGATGCTGTCGGTATATTCAAGAGTGAATTAAAGCATGATTTTCTTCAATTTGAAGAAAAAAACAACAACTTGGATATTGTCATACAACAAGGTATAAATATTAATAAGTTAGATAAAGGATGCCTTATTTTCAATGTAAATAAAGAAGAAGGGTATAAAGTACTTTCGGTGGACAGCAACCGATATGACGCAAAATATTGGCTGGAAAACTTTCTAGAAGTAGATGCTTTGGCAGATGAAAACTTCTACACCAAGAACTATCTGAAATTCTGTCAAAACTTCGCCAAGGATGTAGTATTGCCTGCAGAGGATAAACAACAGGAAGTGCTGTTTATGAACAAAGCCGTTAACCATTTTGCCAAAAACGATGCTTTTGAGGAAAGTAATTTTTTAAACGAGGTGTTAGTGAATCCTGAGTTGATCCCTGAATTTAAGCATTACAAAGTTGAAAAAGGACCCAAATATAGTATTGAGGATGTATCGACCTTTGATATCGCCAACAAAGCTGTTTCCGATGCGCGGAAAAAAATTAAGAATGTGATTCATCTTGACACGAACATTCAAATTAAAATGGACTTTATAAATCCTGAATCTGCCGAAAAGTTCATTGAAAAAGGATGGGACGAAGAAAAACAGATGTATTATTATTTGGTGTATTTCAATAAAGAGCAGAAAAGCTAAAACAACGTAATTAGTAGTGCGTAGTGGGCAAATAATAACAAAGAGGTTAAAATCACATTTCAGCACGCATTTCTCAATTCTCAATACTAAGTACTGATTTCAACTTATATCTTGATCTTGTGTTCAATGATCTGTTTCATACTTACGCCTTGATAGTTGCGCTTTACAAAATCAAGTGCTAAATGAAGAATATCGCCCATAGTTTTGCATTTCTTGAATTTTGTGTCTTTAGTAAGCTCAAAAATTTGGGTTTTTAGCAAGGAAATGTTCTTGTCTGTTGATATAGTATCTTTTTTGCAAATTTTCCCTAATGATACAATGCGATTACCTGAACTTATAATACGCTTCGCAATTATTGACCGTTCCTCCAATTTATACTGATCCACGGAATGCTCCAATAACTTACTTCTTACCAGTTCAACCATTTGATAATTCTCTTTGAAAAACTGTGGACGATATACTTTTAGTTTACCTTCAAAGCATTGCTGGTCAAAATCTATGGCCCTAATTTTGTACACCACTTGATCAAAATCATGGGTTGGAACTATCACGTAATTATAAGACCTCATATCTCCCAAAAGCCGAATCATACTTCGCTCGTTGAATTTTACGAATTCCTTTGCCAATTGGGCCTTTTCGGGTTCAGTGCAATTTGGTAACATCTCCTTAATGAACATATCCCCTGGAATACCGGCAATATGCTCCTCGATCAAGGTATCATTAAAGACCAAAAAATTTAGATTATAAGGTGACAACAAATGCTCTAATTCAAGACCATAAATTCGTGAAGCATCCGTTTTTTTTACATAGAAATAGGTAAAATTATCATTAAGTATATTCCTGATTTTTACACGAAACGGCTTTGAGTTTGCAAAAGTGCAATAATCTATGGCATCAACATTTAAATACGGATTCATATGTTCACTCCCATCAGAATGTAGAATGGAATATACCCTTTTTAGGCTTTCATCGATCTCTTGCCGATCAAATTCATTGTAATATACACGGATCCATAAAGTGTCTTCATCATTTGAATCATATACGACCACTGAGCCTGAAAAACGTAGTAGGTCTTCATAGAATATAGGAAATTCGATTTTACGACTGTATTGCTCCAAATAAGCGTCTAACTCCTCCGAAACTGGAAAAGCCGGCTTTTTCTTTGACATTAATTTTTCCTCCTGCATGACAATTGTTTAATTTTAAGTGGATAAGCCTGTAACAAATTTAGGGTTTCTTCGTCAAGTTACTATAAACCTCCTAAAAACATCTCCTATTTTGGAAAAGATACTTACTGTAAATAACCTCACTAAAAAGTTCGGGTACCTTACCGCTGTTAAAGACCTATCATTTACCATTGAAAAGGGAAATGTTTATGGTATTTTGGGACCGAACGGCAGTGGCAAATCCACTACTTTGGGAGTGGTACTCAATGTGGTAAACAAAACCAATGGGGCGTTTTCTTGGTTTGATGGAAATACTTCAACACATGAGGCCCTAAAAAAAGTTGGGGCCATCATTGAACGTCCAAACTTTTACCCGTATATGACAGCCATACAGAACTTAAAATTAGTCTGTAAGATCAAGGAAGTACCGGAAGATAAGATAGAGGAAAAATTAGAACTGGTTGGCCTATTAGAACGAAAAAATAGTAAATTCAGAACCTATTCGCTTGGTATGAAACAGCGGTTGGCCATTGCCTCTGCCCTACTTAATGACCCGGAGATATTGATACTTGATGAACCTACCAATGGTTTGGATCCACAAGGGATCCATCAAATTCGCGAAATAATAAAGAAGGTTGCATCTGAAGGAACAACGATTCTTTTAGCCTCCCATCTCTTAGACGAAGTAGAAAAGGTATGTAGCCATGTTGTAATTCTGCGTAAAGGCCGTAAACTATATTCCGGCCGTGTAGATGATATGATGGCTAGCCATGGTTTTTTTGAATTAAAATCCAGCGATAGTTTAAAATTGTTGGCTTTTCTGGAAAACAACAACAGCTTCAGTAAAATAAAAAATGAAAACGGGTTGATCACCGCTTTTCTAAAGGAAGAAATGAATTCTGAAGTTTTGAATAGAAGCCTGATGGAGCAAGGTATCGTACTTTCCCATTTGGTGCAAAGAAAAGAAAGTCTCGAGGAGCAATTCTTGACGTTGACCGAAACTGCAGCTAACTAAACCAAAAATATACCATGTTACGATTATTACAAATAGAATTCATAAAACTTTGGAACAACAGGGTTAGCAAGATATTGATCATTTCTTATTTTGTGTTACTTACTTCGATTGCTTTAATAGCAGCCATAAAATTTGATATTGGCCCCATTAAATTCCATTTGGCAGAACAAGGGATTTTTAATTTCCCCTATATCTGGCATTTCAATACGTTTATCACCGCATTTTTCAAGTTGTTCCTGGCAATTGTCATCGTTTCTATGATGGCCAATGAGTACAGCAACAAAACCATTAAGCAAAACTTGATAGATGGTTTATCAAAGAAAGAATTCATCCTTTCAAAATTTTTGACTGTGATATCCTTTTCATTGATTTCTACAATCTTCGTATTTGTGGTTTCATTGATTTTGGGGCTCATCTATTCAGACTACAATGAACTTTCAATCATCTTTTCCGATTTAGAATTCTTATTGGCCTATTTCGTGAAACTAATGGGTTTTTTCTCCTTTTGTCTATTCCTCGGCATATTGGTAAAACGATCGGCATTTGCCTTGGGTTTTCTAATTTTATGGCAAGTGTTTGAAGGGTTTGTGCGGGGAATGATACGTTGGAAACTTTTCGACGGAGATACTACTGACCTTGTTATGGGGTTTTTTCCGCTCAATGCCATGTGGAAACTTATCGATGAACCTTTTTCAAGATTGGGTGCGGTACAATCTGTCGCAGATCAGATAGGGGAAAAGTTTGAGATGGACTATGGTGTACACTGGTATGAGATTCTGATAGTCCTTGGTTGGACGTTCATATTCATCTATTTGTCTTATGCTTTGTTGAAAAAGAGGGATTTGTAGTATATTGTAGTGTTTACGTGAACACTATGAAAAAGAAAATCACCTTGCTGCTAGCTTTTAGCATCATTTTACCTGCCTCAATATTTGGCCAAGGTGAGACTTCCAATTGGTATTTCGGAAATAATGCAGGAATCCGTTTTAATAATAATGGAACAGTAAGTGTTTTGGATGATGGTAGATTGGATACCTTTGAAGGCTGTACAACAATTTCAGACGCGCTTGGTGATCTACTTTTTTATACGGACGGAATAATTGTATATGATCGCAATCATAACGTAATGCAGAATGGGAACGGTCTCTTTGGTGATCCCTCAAGCACACAATCCGCTTTAATCGTACCCAAACCATTGGATCCCAATGTATATTACATTTTCACCGTCGACACTTCAACCTCCCAATTAGATGCAGATTTTGGTTTAAACTATTCTGTTGTTGATATGACCATGAATAATGGTAATGGTGCAATTACAGAAAAAAACATAAATCTCTTGAATGATTGTTCTGAAAAAATTGCTGCTGTGGTCAAAGACTGCTCAGACAATTCCATTTGGATTGTTACACTTGGTTACAAATATGTTAATGGATTATTGGATACATATCACGCTTTCGAAATAAATGGATCCGGGGTGTCGACAGTTTCAGTTAAAAGCACTTTTCCTGAATTGAAAATTGAGGATGCGAGAGGATATTTAAAATTTTCAAATGATGGTAAAATGATGGCTAGTGCCAATCTGTCTTTTGGACTACAGCTATTTGATTTTGATGCAAGTTCAGGTGTTGTTTCCAATCTTCAACAATTACAAATTGATGGTATCAATAACAAACCTTACGGCATAGAATTTTCATCAAACAATCAATATCTTTATACGCATGCATCTAATAGTGCTTCTGATGTAGAAACAAATCACACATCATCTTTAATTCAATTTGACATTTCAGCACCTAGTATTACTGCATCACAAGTTGAGCTTGACAATAGCAAAATATATCGCGGTGCACTGCAATTGGGTGCTAATGGAAAAATTTATCGTACCATCGCACTGAATTATTTTACGGGCACCCCATATTTAGGAGTTATCAATGATCCAAATGCAAAAGGGACAGCTGCAAAGTATAAACATAAGGCTATTGCTTTAGTAAACAATAGCACCCAAGGTTTACCCCCCTTTATTCAGTCATTTTTCAACAAAACCGACTTGGTTTTAAGTGATACGGGTACATCAGTCAGTTTTTTGGATGTATGTGATGGCGATTCATTCACACTACAAGCCGAAGAAATACCAGGAGCAGTATATAATTGGTCTAAGGACGGTAATGCTGTTTTAAATCCTGACGGCCATATATTCCATATCGATGAGGCGTTTGACCTTGATTCAGGTAGGTATACACTTGAAATAACCTTACCAAATCCGGTGGACTGCCCAATTTTTGGTGAGACACAGATCAATGTGAATAGAATACCGGAAGACAATACCTTGTATTTAATACAATGTGATACAGATCTCAATGCCTCTTTTGATGGAATTGCAACTTTCAACTTAAACGAATCAAACCCGGATACTGGCAATAATTATTTGTTTTATAAAACTATTTCTGATCGGGAAGCCAAAATTCCTATAACCAATACCATTGGCTTTAGAAACTCAACACCGTTTAATCAAACACTTTATTATACAGTATTCAATTCAGGTAATTGTGAAAATTATGGTGAACTTGAGTTACAGGTAAACGCTATTGATTTTAACGAAATTCCACAGCACGATCTTTACACCTGTGATAATAACCCCATTGACAATATAGTTTTAGGCACATTTGATTTAGAAGGTTTTGCAACATTAAACTATGAAGGTGAATCTATTTTATTCTACGATTCACTCGAAGATCTTGCAACTGAACAAAACCCGTTGCCAGCAGCAATTGATTCGGAACCCGATTTTGTTTATGGGCGATTGGAAAATTCAAATCAATGTCAGAACATCTTGAAAATAAATCTAAATGTAAAGCCAACTCCGATATTCGAGTTAGAGGAATCCTATTTCTTATGTACTGATAATCCTGACCTTTTTATTTCAGGGCCAAATGGTTTTAGTACTTATGAATGGTTTAAAAAAGATTCAAATGGCCGTCAATTAGTTTCCAATTCACAGAATATCAGCATTTCAGAACTGGGCAACTATATATTGGAGGTTGGGAATGTGAGTAATCAAAATGACCAAATATTAAACTGCATAAATAGTGTGGATTTCAAAGTCCTACCTTCAAACCAAGCAATAATAAATACCATCACTATTGAGGATTTTTCACGGAACAATACGGTATCAATCGACGCATCAGGGGATGGCAGCTATGAATATTCCCTGGATGGACTATCATATACTGATTCTAATTATTTTGAAAATGTTTCTCCAGGATTGATTACTGCCTTTGTTAGGGATAAAAAAGGTTGTGGTGTTTCGAAAAAAACAATTTCGGTGCTTGGTTTTCCGAAATTCTTCACTCCAAACGGGGATGGGGTAAATGATAGTTGGAATCTTATCGGTACAAGCACAACTTCACATTCGAATTCATCAGTCAGTATTTTTGATAGATATGGGAAAAAACTGGCTGAATTAAAAGCACATGATAAAGGTTGGAACGGCAATTATAATTCAAGTCCGTTACCATCAGCCGATTATTGGTTTAAAATTAATTTGGAGGATGGAAGGCTTATAAAAGGTCATTTTTCATTAAAAAGATAAAGCAATTATATTTTAAATGCTAAAAAAAATACTTATCATATTTGCCTTGGCCTTTGGGCCATTTGTTTTTGCGCAATCTTGCCCCAGTTTAACGGCGCCATTGGACGGAAGTACTAATGTTCCTGTTGATACTTCAATCAGTTGG
>CBDUKE010000083.1:0-13206 GCA_965367725.1 uncultured Maribacter sp.
CGGAAAGCATCCTGATGGGATTGCAGAAGCCCTGGTGAAGGCAAAAGATTATTTAAAATAGGAAAGACCCCAAAGGTTTTCAAAACCTTTGGGGTCCCGATGATTACCTACTTGGAAAAACTATGTTATTATTATGAAATACTTTTTGTTGATACTATTGATTATTACTTCTTGTACGAATAAAAGTAGAAATCCAATAAAGAAATTTACCAACGAGAAAACGGAAAGAATAAAATTAAGTTCTGAAGATTCCATTCAATTAAAAAACTATTGGGACAAGGCGTTCCAATACGGACTGTATTCGACCAAACATCAGCAATATTTGGATTCTGCCCTTCAAATAAAACCAGACTCGGCTTATCTTTGGCAACAGAAGGCGATGCCTTTGTACAAGGCTCGTAAATATTCCCTAGGGAAACCTTTTTTGGCTAAGGCCGTGGAGCACGATTCTACAAGGTATTTAGAATATAGTGCTTTTATGAAATGTATTTTTTCAAAGGAGTATGAGGAGTCCATAGGGGAGTTTTTAAAAGCAAAAGAACTTTTTGGGGATCGCTATGTAATGGACCATACCTATAATTTTTATTTAGGATTGAATTATTTACAAATAAACCAGTTTGAAAAAGCGAAGGAGTATCTTCTGAAAAGCATGGAGCAACAATTTCGCGATTTCCCTAAAGATCTCCCACATGAAGCGTGTCATTACCTAGATTGGTTTTATATTGGAATTGCTGAATTTGAACTTGAAAATTATGAAGAGGCAATAAAATGTTTTGATACCTCTTTAATGGTATATGAAAATTTTGCTGATGCGTTTTACTTTAAGGCTTCTTGTTTGCAAAAACTGGGTAAAAAGGATGAAGCGTGGGAATTGGCAGATAAAGCATTCGATTTTGCGGAAAACACGATCAATGAAGACAATGTTTTTTATGAAGTGTATCCGTATCAGGTTTTTCATCGGCTCAGCCCAATGGCCAGGCCCAAATAAATTAGATATGAAAATTCGAAGATTGTTTAATGGAATGATTATAGTAACAGAAAAGACCCCAAAGGTTTTTAAAACCTTTGGGGTCTATATAAGAGATAGAAATGAAACTTCAAACCCAAGTGCCTTTACAAACCGCCGATAGTCAATTTGATTATCAGAGTCAAATGTTATTGCTTGGCTCTTGTTTTGTTGAAAATATTGGAAAAAAGCTCGATTACTACAAGTTCAGCTCACTTCAGAATCCGTTTGGGATTTTATTTCATCCAAAGGCTATTGAAAACCTACTGTCCAAATCAATTCAGGCATTCCAATATACTGAAGAAGATATTTTTTATCACAATGAACGTTGGCATTGTTTCGACGCCCATTCTGATCTAAGCGATGTTTCTAAAGAAGAATTGCTACGAAAATTGAATGATGGCCTTAAAGCCACTCGGCAACAAATGGCCAAATCAACCCATTTAGTCATTACTTTAGGTACAGCGTGGGTCTATCGAAAAATAACATCGAATGCTATTGTTGCCAATTGCCATAAAGTACCTCAAAAAGAGTTTGCCAAAGATTTGCTTTCCGTCGAGAAAACTGTAGAAAGTCTTGAAACGATAGTGGATTTAATCCAATCGGTTAATCCTACTGCCCAACTAATTTTTACAGTTTCACCGGTTCGGCATCTCAAAGATGGCTTTGTTGAAAACCAACAAAGTAAGGCGCATTTGATATCCGCAATAGGAAAGGTGCTGTCATCTCGAGCACAGGCGGGAGAAATGCACTACTTTCCTTCCTATGAAATCATGATGGATGAACTTAGGGATTACCGTTTTTATAAATCGGATATGGTACATCCAAACGAATTGGCGGTGAATTATATATGGGAGAAGTTCAAGGATGTGTGGATATCCAGAGAAGCTTTTACAACTATGGAAAAGGTTGAAGAAATACAAAGAGGTATGCTACACAGACCATTCAACCCTAAGTCCACAGCGCATCAAAAGTTCTTGAATTCACTTCACCAAAAGATTGCCGATTTACAAAAAGTACACTCTTTTATAAAATTCCAATAAAGTCATTTACTAACTTACGAGACTTTGATCAACCAATGCCAAGCCATCGTCGATTAATTGACCGACTTCAGGATTTTCCTGTTTAACCATTTCCAGATGGTTTTTTATCCCTGATGCGAAAACTTGCTCCTTTTGAATCTCGGGATTCATCTTGGCCAATTCATAAAGTTCCACAGACAAAAGCCAATCTTCCTGGTAATTTGCGCAGATTTCCTTAAAGACCTTATTGCGTGAAATAGTGGTGTTTTTGCCTTCCCTAAAATCCCTTATTTGTTGATATAACTGCTCTAATTGTGTTCTTTTTGTATCTTTTTGTGATTTAATAGTTGTTTCGGAAATCTCGTGGGTAACCAAATCAAAACTGTTTAAATCTGCTGGGCCATTAAATGCAGATACAATGTTTTGCCCAATGGCCATATTGTAAAGTTCATCCTTGGATTCAAAAAGGATAGTGTCTCTATGTTTTACAATACAATTCTTAAAGGTCACCAAGATTATTTCCCCCCTTAGATTTCGAGTACCTGTAATAATCTCGCCTTTTATGGTGATGTTGCCCTCAAACTCCAAAGAAATGGTTTGTCCTTCAAAAATATTATACGCTTTTAAATCTCGTGGGCTCATATCCTCAATGGCAAGATTAATTCCTTTGAGCGTGCCTATTGGAGAGCCAAATCCGTTCGCATGTTTTTCAATACTATGACCAACCAATTCTTTCTCACGGTAGGCGAGGGCAGTTGGGCCAATAGTTTGAAAGAAAACAGGTTTATTTTCATGCTCAATGACCATTTCAAAATTCCCAGAAACCTGCAGTCCAGTACTCAATTCGATGGTTCCCAGTTCCCTTGAATTGATTAATTTTTTAATACCACTTAATCCTCCTTTTCGCAAGGCCATGGTATTTGCAAATTCCTCCAAAACTTGACTTAAAAAGGCAAAATCGGGTGTTACGAACAATTGGGGCTGAGGCTTGGTAATGTCAAAAGCGGTATGTGCTGCTTCAATGGAATAGGGAATTTTTTTTACTTCGTTGGTCATACACCAAGCACTTTCCCCTATTGAAGATAAAAGGCCAGCGCCATAAATCTTGGGGTTTTCCACTGTGCCGATCAATCCGTATTCCACGGTCCACCAATGTAGGTTTCTTATAAGGGCTATTTCACTAGGTTCCCCCATATTCCGCTGTAGTTCTTCAATGTGTTTTTCTGCCGCTTTAACCTCACTTTCTGGGGTTCCTGATGCTTCCTTTATTATAGATAAATGCCTAACAGCTTCATACAATTCAAAATCTTTGGCATTTGACAGCGCCTTGCTGCCTATTTCACCGAAACGTCGTAAATACTCGGCATATTCAGGGTTGGCAATGATTGGTGCATGGCCTGCACCTTCATGTATAATATCTGGAGCAGGGGTGTACTCAATATGTTCCAATTGGCGAATATCTGAAGCTATAACCAATACATTATAGGCTTGGAACTCCATAAATGCCGAAGGTGGAATAAATCCATCCACAGCCACCGCCGCCCAACCAATATCCTTTAAAATACGGTTCATACCATACATATTGGGAATATGGTCAATAGAAATCCCTGTTTTTTTCAATCCCTCTAAATAAGAAGTATGGGCCACCTTACTGAGGTAGTCAACATTTTTTCGCATTACATAGCGCCAAACGGCTTGGTCAATAGCTGAATATTCGCTATAATCCTGTGGCTTAATGTATTGCCTTAAGTGCTTTGGTAACTTGTCTAGTATGGGATTACTTTCGTAGGACACTTTGATAAATGTTATGGTTGAGATAAAGTTACGAAATTGGGAGTGAAACTAAATTCAGATCTTTAAGACATAAAAAAACCGCCAATAAAGGCGGTTTATATATTATTTTGAAACATTTCCCGGAGGATATTGTTGCAGTATTTCATTAACAAATTCTCGAATACGTTCTTCTTTCTTTTCTATATTTCTAGTATTGTTCAAAGTGCCAACTCCTTTGCCCTGCCAAACCAATTCTTTATTCTTGGCATCGATCAAATCTATATACAGCGAACCTTGTGTGCGTGTGCTTACAGAGGGACTGTTCCATCCCCAACCAGGACCAAAACCGCCGTAATACCAGGGACTCCATCCCCAGCCATACATACCACCCCAATAGTTGTTGTAAACATCAACCTGTTCGCGCTCTTTCGTGAAAATACTAATCAACAAATCAGCGTCCTGTGCTTTTACCATACCCCTGGAACTCATTTCTGCATCTATGGCTTTTAGGATTCTCTTTTTATCAAGATCGGAGATATGGGCCTTATCGATACCTGTTTTGTAAAAAGCATACGTTTTATAGGCGCTGAAATTGGCTTCCTTGTCATAATCGGATACAACGCGAACCGATACGCAGGAGCTTAAAAAAAGCAGTGCCAATACCGGCAGTGCAAGAATTTTCATAGTTTTCATAACTGTTATTTTTTTTGGAATTAATGCAATTAGTCTTGTTTTCAAATGTCTCAAAAATCGTGCCGAACGACCTTGTTTTTATTGGGAATTTGTCTTGATATTATATCCGTAAGGGCAATGCCGACATCCACTTTCACAACAATAGCCACGTTTTAAATGATACTGTTCGGTAAATACCCTAAAACCCTCTTCGGAGAGATAGAAATCGCCCTCTTCAGGTTTGATTATTTTTTTCATTTAACGCGGAATGGTATTTGATTATAATGGTAAAATTAAAGTTTTTCTGTTGACAATCCCAGTAGTTATGAGCAAACAGCCCTTATTTATGGGGTATTTAACAAGAAATGTTCATTTAACGATTTTGTTTGCAACAAATCCAATTTACCATTAAAGGTTAAATTTTAACAATTATATTTGGTTACAATCGTTTTAAAGCTGATTTATGATTCTAGTCTTTAAACATTTCTTCTACAAAAACTATGTAGGTCTTTCATTATGGCCTTTCATATTTTTAAAGAATGACGCCTTGAAAGAGGATATATTTCTCATAAACCATGAGAAAATACACCTTGTTCAACAGAAAGAATTATTGATTATTCCGTTCTACCTAATCTATATTGCAGAATGGGTAGTAAGGTCAATATACTATTTTGATACTTATAAGGCCTATCAGAACATAAGTTTTGAGCGTGAGGCATATTTGAATGAAAAAGACCTGGATTATATAAAGAAACGATCGGCTTTCAGCTTTATTAAATATCTTTGGCGCTGAAAACTTGGCAAGTGCACACTGAAAATCAAAAAGTAAACCTCCCTATTTTAGCAGAAAAAAAAGTATCGCTCTTTATCAAAAGAGAAGATAAAATACACCCATTGATTTCGGGGAATAAGTATCGCAAACTAAAGTACAATATACAAAAGGCCAAAATCGCACAATATCAGACGCTATTGACTTTTGGAGGCGCTTTTTCCAATCACGTTGTGGCTACGGCTTGTGCTGCCCATGAAAATGGGCTACAGAGTGTAGGTATTATACGAGGTGAGGAATTGGCTTTTAAATGGAAGGATAACCCAACTTTGGTAAAGGCGACAGCGCTGGGAATGCAACTTAAGTTTGTAACAAGATTGGATTACAGGAACAAGCATTCTGTTGAATTTATAAAGCAGCTCAAATCAGAATTCGGGCATTGTTATTTACTTCCTGAAGGAGGCACAAACGAACTGGCCGTCAAGGGTTGTGAAGAGATTTTGACTGAAGAAGACAACCATTTTAATGTGGTTTGCAGCAGTGTAGGAACCGGTGGTACCATCGCTGGAATAATCAATTCTGTATCTTCAAAACAAAGGGTTATTGGTTTCCCAGCGTTAAAAGGAGACTTTTTAAGAGAAGATATTTGTAAATTTGCAACCAAGGAGCAATGGAATTTGCAAATGGATTATCATTTTGGAGGTTATGGGAAAGTATCGGCCCAGCTCATCAACTTCATAAATGATTTTAAAAAAGAAACCCAAATACCCCTTGATCCGATTTACACCGGTAAAATGATGTTTGGAATTTTGGACATGGTCAAAAAAGATAAATTTGAACAAGATGCCAAAATATTGGCAATTCATACAGGAGGATTGCAGGGAATAGTTGGAATGAACAAAATATTAAAAAAGAAAAACCTACCATTAATAGATTTATGATAAAAAGACTCATAATAGTTGCGCTTTTGGGAGTTGTATTCATTGGCTGCAAAGCCAAGAGACAAACAACCTATTCCAAAGGATCCAAACAACAAACGGTAGCTACTCAAAAAAAGAGCACCCATAATAAATATGAAACAAAAGGACTTTATCCACTTCCTGAGGACACGGGTAAGTTTAAAAGATTCACGATTTCATCGGTTGATGAGTATATAGCAACGTTTTCAGAAATTGCCCAAAATGAAATGAAAGCCTATGGCATTCCTGCCAGTATAACTTTGGCCCAAGGCCTGTTGGAAAGTGGTTTAGGTAAGGGAGAGTTGGCTGTTAAAACCAATAATCATTTTGGAATAAAATGTCATACCGGTTGGCAAGGTGACTATGATTTTCATGACGATGACGAAAAAGGGGAATGTTTTAGAAAATATAACCATCCCATGTATTCGTATCGCGATCATAGCGAATTTTTGTCCTCACGTGCACGATATGCCTTTTTGTTCGACTATAGGGCCAATGACTATAAAAAATGGGCCAAAGGTTTACGTCAGGCAGGTTATGCCACGGATAAAAGATATCCGCAAAAACTAATTTACCTCATTGAAAAACATCAATTACATAAGTTTGATAAGGGTGTTAGGTTAAATAGTTCAATTGCCAATGCCGAACCTAAAAAGTATGAAAACAAGGTGCATGTGGTCCAGAAAGGAGATACCCTATATTCAATTTCGAGAATATATTTTATCTCTGTTGATGAGATAAAGCGAATAAATAATATGAATTCCAATAGCTTGGCCATAGGGCAAGAGGTTACTGTAAAGACCGAATTATCCAAAAAATAAGAATGAACTATCAAAGAAGCAGTGCCTTATTTGCTGAGGCCAAAAAATATATTCCTGGAGGGGTAAATTCGCCCGTTCGTGCGTTTAAGGCTGTAGGAGGTGATCCCATTTTTGTAAAAAGTGCCAAAGGCGCTTATTTGTATGATGAAGACGGAAACAAGCTCATAGATTATATCGCTTCTTGGGGGCCTTTGATTTTGGGTCATGCCTACGAACCTGTAATCAATGCTGTTATTGAAAAGGCCAAGAAAGGTACTTCATTTGGCATGCCTACTGAGATTGAGACAGAACTTGCCAAGCTAGCGGTTTCAATGGTGCCCAATATTGATAAGATTCGATTTGTGAACAGTGGTACTGAGGCTTGTATGAGTGCGGTACGATTGGCACGGGGTTATACAGGGAATGATAAAATCATAAAATTTGCAGGCTGCTATCATGGCCATTCTGATTCCTTTCTGATTCAGGCCGGTAGTGGTGCTGTAACCTTTGGTAGTCCCAATAGCCCTGGAGTTACTCAAGGTACTGCAAAAGATACCTTGTTGGCAAACTATAATGATTTAGAAAGTGTAAGGGAATTGACCATTGCTAACAAAGGCGAAATTGCAGCCGTTATTATTGAACCCGTTGCAGGAAATATGGGTTGCATAATTCCTACGGAAGATTTTATTAAAGGCCTCCGAAAACTCTGCACCCAAGAGAATATTCTTTTGATTTTTGATGAGGTAATGACCGGTTTTCGTTTGGGCAGGGGAGGCGCACAGGAAGTTTTAGGTGTTGATGCTGATATTGTAACATTTGGAAAAGTAATAGGCGGCGGTCTGCCTGTAGGCGCATTTGCTGCACGAGCGGATATTATGAATCAGTTAGCGCCAGATGGACCTGTATATCAAGCAGGGACATTAAGTGGAAATCCTTTGGCCATGAGCGCAGGCTTGGCGATGTTGACCGAATTGGACAACAATCCAGCTATATTTAGAAGTTTGGCCGATAAAACAGCTTATTTGCATAAGGGATTGGAAACTGTGTTGTCTGAAAAAGGAATTCCGCATCAAATAAACCGATTCGGAAGTATGATTTCCATTCATTTCACAGCTGAACCCGTTGTGGATTTTGAATCTTCCGCAAAAGGAAATAATGAGACCTTTAAGAAGTATTTTCATGGTATGCTGGAACAAGGAGTTTATTTGCCACCCAGTGCCTTTGAAAGTTATTTCTTGAACGATGCACTTTCTTATGAAGATTTAGATGCAACAATAAACGCATTAAAACGAATAGCCAACGATTTAAAATAAAAAAAGGCGCTAATAGCGCCTTTTTTTATTCAACTTTTATTCCCTTTCTTTCCTTTGGAATAGTTTCCTTTTCCTTTTCTATGTTCCCCTCTTTTTTTATGATGCATTTCCCATTGCTCGAACTGTTCAGTTGAAAGTATTTTTTTAAGTTCTGCCTTATGGGCTATTGCGGCGTTGAGTCGTTCTGCTTTCATTGCGTACTTTTCATCAGAAGTTCGCGCTGGTCTTTCAGCTGCTTCCTTTAGAGCTTTGCGTTCTTCCATTTTGGCCTTGCGCTTTGTGGCGATATCTAAGTTCAATGCTTGGATCTTACTTTGCTGTGTTGCCGTCAAATTTAAGTCCAACGTCATTTGTTTTGTTTGTAGGGTGGCCATTTGTTCAGCAGACATATTTTTATAGTCTCCTCTATTTCCTCTTTCACCTTTTTGTGCCATGGCTGTAAACCCTAACATCAGTACTGCTAATAAAATTACTTTTTTCATGTTATTTGTTTTATGATTTTGGTATTAAGACCTAATGAGACCGTTTAGGTTTAATCCCTTTATTGCTTTTGTGATTTTTTTAACGGATATATAAAATATTCCCCATAAAAAAAGGGCCTGGTTACACCAGACCCTTTTTTCTAGGTTTAGATTTATTTGGGGTGTTTATTTAAGATCAGCAGTCTTGTCTATTGTTACACGCTCAATACTCAATTCCGCAATTTCTTGGTTTGAATTTTTGTTTTCGCTTTGGCTGTTATTGTCCATAGCATAGTATGCAAATGAAGAAGCTAAAAAACAAGAGAAATAAACGAGGCTTTTTATTTTGTATGACATGATTTGGGGTTTTTAATTCTTTATCTAAGATATGGATTGTTCTACCTCATATTACCGGATTGTTGCGAAATGACCCATAAGCTATTGTGAAAAGTCAAAATTATGTGGTTAAGCAATTTCGTTTATCGAAGATATGTGAATTTCATCTTGTGACGGCAATTTTGAAGCATCAAATTGTATACTGATTTTGAGTGTTTTTTGTAAATAATAACCTTAGTTGTAACATTTTAACTTTAACTGAGTCTTATAAGTAGAGAATTTTCATTTTTCTCCCGAAAGCATTCGGGATTCGAATTAGTCTATTAATAAAGCCGATGCAATGCATTGGCTTTATTTTTTCACGGATATTGTGCGTTATTTGACGATAATTGGTGCCTAAACCGGCTATTAACAAAAAAATAACATGAAAAAGTCGATTTGCTTCCTTCATAAGTTTCGGTACAAAAACTTACCGGGCAGCCAAGTGTAAACTCTGTGGATTGTGAAGTTGATAACGGAACAGAGTTGTTTTTGCGAAATTGATTATCGGTCAAGGCAAAAACCCTATCAACCAACCTATTAGCAACAATAATACCTGCTTAAAACTGTTATATCTTTGCATAGAATTTAACCATAAGTGTTATGAATAAAAAAACAATTATACTAGGAATTACAGCGGGTATGTTTTTTGTAAACGGAATGTTTGCTCTTGACCCAACAACAGATAAAGATAAATTTGATATTAATTCCATAACTTATATAGAAGATGAAGTTGAATTTGATTTAGGTTTTGATACTGCAGATTATCTTCCAGAAGATTTTGATGCCCATCATGTCTATTTTGATTTAAACGGAGTGCATTATATAGAAGAAGAATTTACCATCAAATGGAATACGAAAAAGTATCTTCCAAAAAACTTCAATGCTTACGCTTATCCTTCTGATGTGCAAAGCATCAATTTCTTGGATGAGTCTGATGATTTTGAAGTAGGATTTGATACTCAAAAGTATCTACCTTCAAATTTTAACGCATTTTCGAAACTATAACATATAGTTTATATCGTAAATTATCTAAACAAACCTCCATGTTCATGGGGGTTTTTGTTTTTTAAAATAGCATTGGAATCACAAATTGGAACATAACCACCAATAAGGCCACTGCGATTAAATTTAGAATGATACCAACTCTTGCCATTTGATGTACTTTGATATATCCACTGGCAAAAACTATGGCGTTGGGAGGGGTAGCCATAGGAAGCATGAAAGCACAACTACTCGCCATAGTGACCGGTATCAATAAGTAAAGAATGGGTATCTCCAGCCCAATTGCAATACCTGCCACCACTGGTGCCAGGACGGCTATCAAGGCTACATTGCTCATTAATTCGGTCATGAATAACATTAAGAAAATCAACAAAATAGCGGTAAATAAAATACTGATTTCACTAGCAGCAATTGCGTTGGCCACTAAATCAACAATACCGCTTACAGACATGCCTTTAGCTAACGCCAAGCCTCCACCAAATAAAATTAAAATACCCCAGGCGAGTTTATGGGTATCTCCCCATGTGATGAGAAAGTCCCCTTTTTTGAGGTTATAGGGTATCGCAAATAACGATACTGCTGCCAACATACTTATTATGGTATCGGATAGGCCAAGATCAGGTAACATCTTATTGATCAGCGTTCGGAAAATCCAGAGAAACACGGTCACTCCGAATATGATTAGAACCATTTTTTCCTTACCGCTCATAGGCCCTAATTTTTTCAGTTCGGTATTGATTACCTCTTTGGAGGCCGCAAACTTCAATTGTTTATTGGGAAACATCCATTTCACCAATACCAAATAGCTTATCGCAATCATAGTTATAGAAAAGGGTACGCCTATCACCATCCATTTTAAGAAAGAGATTTCAATATTGTATTCATTCTCCAAAAGGCCGATCATAACAGAATTTGGAGGGGTACCGATTACGGTGGCAATGCCCCCGGCATTGGCCGAAAAGGCAATCCCCAACATTACGCTTAAAGCAAAATTCCTGTCATTTTTTGTAAATCCATCTTCGTCATTAATCAATAGACCAATGACCGACATAGCAATGGGAAGCATTACCACAGTACTGGCCGTATTACTGATCCACATACTTAAAGATGCAGTAGCGATCATAAATCCTAAAACAACTTTGTTGGGTGTTGTACCTGTGATTTTTATAATATTTAATGCAATGCGTTTATGGAGATTTACTTTTTCCAAAGCCAAGGCCATTACAAATCCGCCAAAGAATAAAAAGACAATGGGGCTACCATAGTTGGCTCCTACATCAGCGATAGGCATAATGTCAAGTAAAGGGAATAAAATTAGGGGCAATAGCGCTGTCACGGAAATAGAAATTGTCTCAGTGATCCACCAAATAACCATCCAAAGCGCAATAGCTATGACCGCATCGCCTTTTTCAGAGACTATATCAGCTGGTAAATTGTTGAAAATAAAAAAGAGCACTGGCCCTAAAAAAAGACCCAATTTACGGCTGAGGTTCATATAAATCTATTAGTACCCCTAAACTAAACTTTTTCTTTTGAAAATCAATCTGTAGATGGCTTGGTTTCAAGTAAAATAGGCTAATCCTTTAAATCAGGTGTCAAAATAAGTTCTTCCTCAGGAGGAATTCGCTTTTCAAGAAAAAGAATCTGACCTAAATGGCTGGATTGGTGTTCCATTACATGAAACCAACAATATTGATTGCTCCAACCGTAGCTTGGCTGAATTTCTTCGAACCACTTATCATCCCGTTTTTTCAGTTCAGTAATTGTCTTTTTTCGGACTTCATCATAGATATCCAGATAATGCCTTACAGAGTTACCTTGGAATTTTTCTTGGGCTTTGGGTCCTAGGTCGAGCGCTAGTTCCCACTTTTTCTTTTCTTCTTCATTGAAAGTTCTTCCTTCGAAAGTGAAGACCTGGTAGAAGGCTTCGGCCGCTGCTAAATGCATTATCAATGTTCCAATTCTATTAGCCTTGTCATCATGCAGGTGGTCTATTTCGTATTGACTTAGGGTTTGGGTTTGCTGTACAACACGGGACTTCAAATCTTCCAGCATTGAAATCATTGCATCAATTTGAGGTGTGGCACTATCTTTTTTCCCTATAATTCCATCTTCAATATAGTCAATACCTTTCCCTTCAATTAGTAATGCCATTTTGCCATCATGACTGTCTTGCGTATTGGAATTGTCAAACTCCTTTACTTTGAATTGTCTTCCATTGGATCTTACCGCGAGATCCCATTTAGGTATAATCCCACTGCTTGTGTTGCTTTCGAAACTAGAATTATAAATTTCGGTAGCTTCATAAATGCCGTTTTCATTTTCGATATATAATTCGAATTTATCGAAATAAAACTTTCCATTATATAAGCAAAGACCTCCGAAATTTAAGGACTTGGTATTCTGGTCAATTTCACCAATAATTTCATATGTCTGCCAAGTATTTGATTTTATAGGCCGGTCTCCCATATTATCAAAAAAACCGTTCTCATTATTTTTATTATCTACTCTTGCCCAAATACCTGACCAAGCATTTTCATCATCAGTAACGACTTTTGCCGACGCTATGAGCTTAAACTTCCTAGAGGATTGGGATTCAATATCAAGTTTTTGGGTAAATGCTGTCCAATATCTCGAAATAGTTTGAGCAGATTGACCATTTAGAGGTAAACAAAGTAACGTCATAACCCCTAGAAAGATTAACTTTTTCATATTGTAGTGTTTAGTAATTTGAAATATACTAAAAAAACTAAACTAAAGTCACAACTTTCGAATTCCCGTCGACACTTACCTTTATCAAATCATACTTCGACAATGCCTTCATCGACTTATCCCATTTCTTTCCGCTTAAACCTGCTTGGTTTTTTAGGTCTGCCAAAGCCATCTCACCTTCTGGTTTAAGAAGGTTAATAATTGTTTTCTCTTCATCAGTCAAATCCACCTGTTTTTTCTCAGGCCGCATTTGTGGGAAGAAAAGCACCTCTTGAATCGAGCTATTATTGGTCATAAACATCACCAGGCGGTCTATGCCAATGCCAATGCCTGAAGTAG
>CBDUKE010000084.1:0-13082 GCA_965367725.1 uncultured Maribacter sp.
TCATTGGGTACTTGCGAGGCCATTAAAGAAAAGTCCAACGCAGCGCGTTCAGCTTCTGAAAATGCTGGGTGGGTCCTATACTCCCAGATATTGTCTAACTGTTCCTGTTCGGCACCGTAACGCTCCGCAGCGCGTATGGCATGGGCTTGGCAATACCGGCATCCTGTAGCATTACTACTTACCCAGGCAATCATGCGTTTAAGGGCCGAAGTTACCCTGCCCTCATTGGCCATTACCGCTTTGTTGAGGTTGATAAAGGCCTTTGAAATAGCTGGTCTGTGTTGCATGGTCAATACAGAATTTGGACAAAAACCCAAGGTCTCATTAAAGAACTCCGCTAATTTTTTGGTCTCTGAATCATGGTTGGGATCAAGGGGTTGTACTAGTGCCATAGTTGTAGTTTTATATCGTATTTTTAATGAAGCCCCTGATTTGAACTATTATGCAAAATGGATTTCAAATAGGTTGGCTGAATTAATCCCGCCCTAGAGTGGGATCTTATTTCTTTTGTTTTATTTTTATCCTTCACAAGTAACGAAAAATTATGGGTACAACAAATCATATCACCACCAAATGGTTGGGCGGAATGGCCTTTGAAAGCAACAACACATCTGGAAATTCATTTAAAATAGAGGATGCTGATGAAAGTGATGGCCTTAGACCAAAATCATTGATGTTATCGGCATTGGCAGGTTGTTCGGGCTTGGATGTAGCATCGCTCATTAAAAAGATGAAATTGGAAGTGGATACATTCAAAATAGATACTATTGCCAATATGACCGAAGAGCATCCCAAACATTATGATGCCGTCTTGGTGGAATACCATTTTTATGGCAGTAATTTAGATGAAAAGAAACTACAAAGGGCCGTGGACCTTTCCGTTGATAAATATTGTGGAGTTTTTGAAATGTTTCGTCAATTTGCCAAAATGGAAACCAAAACGATTTTTCATCATTCATAAAAAACAGGTCGTCACTTCGAGTGATTTCGATTTTAATCGAAATTGTATCGAGAAGCAATAGACAAAATCAGTGAAACTATCTTTTGTATACATCTTGGAATGTTCTGACAGAACATATTATACGGGGGTCACATCAAACCTTGAGAAGCGGGTTTTTGAACATAAAATTGGAACACATCAAGATAGCTATACTTTTGGTCGAAGGCCACTTAAATCAGTTTTCTATTGTGAATTTACCGACATTAATATGGCAATCGAAAAGGAAAAACAGATAAAAAAATGGTCAAGGGTAAAAAAAGAGGCCTTGATTAAAGGGGATTATTTGGCTTTACCAAATTTAGCCAAAAAGAAATTTCAATAACTTGTTCTCGATACATTCCGAAACAAGTTCGGAACACTCGAACTGACGTTATTGAATTGAACTTGACACTTGAACTTGAATAAAAGTATGCGCTGGACAATAAAACCTAAACCTGAACCCCAACAAATAGCGGAACTTTCCAATGCCCTTAAAGTTGATGGTTTGGTGGCGCAGCTTTTGATTCAGCGTGGGATTACAACTTATGCCGATGCCAAAAAATTCTTTCGACCAGAATTATCTGATTTACATGATCCTTTCTTGATGAAAGATATGGACTTGGCCGTTGCCCGAATTGAAAAGGCCATGGCCAATGATGAAAATATTTTGGTTTTTGGGGATTATGATGTTGATGGCACCACTTCGGTAGCCTTGGTTTCATCCTATTTGTTGCAGCATTACCCCAACGTTGCTACTTATATACCAGATAGGTATGATGAGGGGTATGGCGTTTCATATAAAGGAATTGATTTTGCCGAGGACAATGGCTTTTCACTGATCATTGCACTGGATTGTGGGGTAAAAGCCATTGAAAAGGTAGCCTATGCCAAGGCGAAAGGTATAGATTTTATCATTTGTGATCATCACCGACCGGGAGACCAATTACCGGATGCGGTAGCTGTCTTAGATCCAAAGCGCGATGATTGCCCGTATCCCTACGATGAACTCTGTGGTTGTGGGGTAGGGTTTAAATTGGTACAGGCATTAGCGGTAAATCATGGGGAAACCATAGACGATTTAATTCCCTATTTGGACTTGGTAGCCACTGCCATTGGGGCAGATATTGTCCCTATTACGGGCGAGAACCGAGTGCTTGCTTATTTTGGTTTGCAGGTCATCAATTCGAATCCTAGGATTGGGTTTAAGGCCATCATCAATCAAATTAAAAAACAAGAATTAACAATTACGGATGTGGTCTTTATCATAGCGCCACGAATAAATGCGGCAGGGCGTATGAAGCATGGTCAGCATGCAGTTAATTTACTGATCGAAACCAATTTGGAACAAGCCGCAATCATTGCCAAGGAAATAGAACAATACAATTTTGATAGAAGAAACCTTGATCAGGAAATAACGGCTGAAGCTTTGATTCAAATCACAGAAAACGAGGAGGAAGAACGATTTACATCAGTAGTTTATAAAGAAACTTGGCACAAAGGGGTTATTGGTATTGTTGCATCACGATTAACAGAGACCTATTATAGACCCACCTTGGTTTTTACGAAAAGCGGCGATAAATTGGCAGCCTCCGCACGCTCGGTAAAAGGTTTTGATGTATACAATGCATTACAGGAATGTTCTGATTGTATAGAACAATTCGGAGGGCATAAATATGCTGCAGGATTAACGTTATTGCCTGCGCAGTATGAAACATTTAAGGCACAGTTTGAAAAAGTGGTTTCTGAAACCATAGACCCCAATCTCTTGATTCCGGAAATCAAGGTAGATTGCATGATTCCCTTAGCAAAGATAACCCCTAAATTACTACGGATTATCCGACAATTGGCACCCTTCGGGCCAGGGAATATGACTCCAGTTTTTATGGCAGAGGGTTTAACGGATACTGGATATGCCAAGGGAGTTGGGGAGGACGCAAAACACTTAAAATTAGCCGTTACCCAAAATGGTTCACGACCTATTGGCGGTATTGGTTTTAGTCTTGGGGATAAATTGCCCACGGTCAAAAATAAAAACGTTTTCAGCGCCGTTTTTTCGATTGAGGAAAACGAATGGAACGGCAATGTGAGTATGCAATTAAAACTAAGGGATATTAAATAGACTTACATAAATGAAAATTGAACATCTCGCCATTTGGGTTAATGATTTGGAAGGCATGAAGGCATTTTATGAGACCTATTTTGGTGCCATAGCAGGAAATAAATATCACAATCCATCAAAAAAGTTTACTTCCTATTTTTTGGGTTTTGAGGATGGCCCTAGATTGGAATTGATGCACAGCCCTGATATTTCGGGTCATTTACCAGGTCATGAAGAACATTTAGGGCTAATTCATTTTGCCATATCGTTAGGGTCAAAGAAAAAAGTAAATACACTGACCGAAAATTTAAGAAATGCGGGTTTAAAAATAGTAGGCGAACCGAGAACTACCGGAGATGGCTATTACGAAAGTGTGGTTTTGGATCCTGAAAACAACAGGATTGAAATTACAGAATAAAAAGCTATAGTTTTTAGTCAATGGATTCGTATGCAGCATTAAGAATCAGGGAGTTCAATATTTTTTTAGGGGCTCGTTTTGCCATGGTTTTCGCATGGGCAATGCAATTTATTGTAATAGAGTGGCAAGTATATTCGTTGACCAAGGACCCTCTTTCGCTTGGGATTATTGGACTTATGGAGGTGATTCCCGCATTTTCGATGGCTTTATTTGCAGGTCATATCGTGGATCAAAAAGAGAAGCGAAGCTTATTGGTCAAATGTCTTTTTGGATTTTCTGTGATAAGTCTTGGACTTTTTATTTTGAGTTGGCCGAATCTTTCCGAACGGGTTTCCTCTAGAACTATACTCTGGTCTATTTATCTTCTAGTGTTTCTAGGGGGAATAGTTAGAGCATTTTTAGGACCAACAATTTTCTCGTTGATGGCTTTGATTGTACCCAAGAAGTTATATCCGAACGCAGCTACCTGGAGTAGCACAACCTGGCAATTGGCATCCGTTTTAGGACCGGCCACAGCAGGATTTTCAATCGGATTGATAGGGGTTCACTGGTCTATGTGCCTAATATTCCTTTGTACTTTAATTGCCTTGATAGCCATTTCGCAGATTTCCCGAAAACCGATTTTAAACCCAAAGATCGGGGAACCGATTTTTCAGAGTTTAAAAGAAGGAATTCAGTACGTATTTAAAACAAAGGCTATTTTCGGTGCACTTACGCTTGATATGATTGCAGTGCTTTTTGGCGGGGCTATCGCCCTTCTCCCAATTTATGCGCAAGATATTCTTAAGGTTGGCGCCGAGGGGTTTGGTATTTTAAGGGCAGCACCGGCGGTAGGAGCGGCATTGACCATGGTTGGTTCAACCCGTTTTCCGCTGTACAAAAATGCCGGTAAGAAATTGTTGTTGGCCATTTTCTTGTTTGGTATCTGTATCATTGTTTTTGGGTTGTCTACTTCATTTTGGTTATCGGTTGCCGCCTTATTTATAAGTGGGGCCGTTGATGGTGTTTCGATGATTATCCGACAGACCATACTACAATTAAAGACACCTGATCATATGAGGGGAAGGGTGGCATCGGTTAATTCAATGTTCGTCGGATCCTCAAATGAATTAGGGGCTTTTGAGAGTGGGGCAACGGCCAAGTTAATGGGTACGGTTACTGCGGTGGTTTTTGGTGGTTGTATGACCATATTTACTGTTGGCATTACAGCGCTGGCTTTGCCCGCATTTAGAAGATTGGATCTACGGAAGGATATTGAGGAGCATGAAGAGGCTAGTTGACCAAATATTTTTCCAATAATAGCTTTTCGCCATCAAAAACACCATAGGTATAAAAGGAAACCCAGTCTCCAAGATTTACGTAACGTGCCTTGTCATTCAAATCAATTTCCAAAGGTAAATGGCGGTGGCCAAACACAAAATAATCATGATGTTCCTGTTCCAATTTTCGTTGACAGTATTGCACCAACCATTCTTTTTCCTCCCCTAAGAATTTAATATCCTCATCACCAGAAATCAGTTTGTTCTTAACGGATAGATACTGTGCCAGTTTCACACCTAAATCAGGATGCAGCCATTTATAAAACCATTTGGCCACAGGATTGGTAAACACTTTTTTCATGCGCTTATAACCCTTGTCACCAGGTCCCAAGCCATCGCCATGACCAATAAAAAATGAGCTGTTGTTCAATATAAATTGTTGGGGTTTATGAAAAACAGGAATATTCAATTCTTCCTCAAAATAACCATTCATCCATAGGTCATGATTGCCTACAAAATAATAAACGGGGATTCCTGAATCCGTGATTTCGGCTAGTTTGCCCAAAGTACGGGTAAAGCCTTTGGGGACAACGGTCTTATATTCGAACCAAAAATCGAACAGATCACCCAGTAGAAAAATGGCGGCAGCATCTTTCTTTACCACATCAAGCCAAGCAACGAATTTCTTTTCGCGTTGCGAACTTTTTTCCATGGTAGGCGCTCCCAGATGGTTATCACTGGCGAAGTAGACCTTTTTTCCTTCTGGAATAGTAATGGTTTTTGTCATTGAGATGTAAATATAAGAATTCCCCCTTTGGGGCTAGGGAGCTAATTATCAGCAGCGTACCATTCAGCAAATGAGGTTTGGGTCTCCTGAAGTTTTAAAGAATGAAGCTTTATGTTCTTAGGAAGTCTAGCCTTGATCTTGGCAGCGAAATCAATAACCATATTTTCGCTGGTTGGTTGGTAGTCAGCCAAAATAACCTTGTGGTCACGGCCCATTAGTTCCTTGGCCAATTCTACATGTGGGGTATTTTTATTGAATACCGTCGCATGATCAAAAGGATTTACAATTTCTTCTTTTACGATTTTCTTAAGGTCTCCGAAATCGATGACCATACCCAATTTAACATGGGTTGTGTCTGTAATTGGGCTGCCTATAACGGTAACCGAAAGTTTATAGCTATGCCCATGTACGTTTCTACATTTGCCATCATACCCATATAAGGCATGACCGGTCTCGAATGTAAATTGCTTGGTGATTCTAATGTTGCCCATTGTCTAATATTGCGATACAAAGTTAACCATTAAAAGAAATGTACCTTAATTAGAAACAACAACATTCATAACTTTTTTTGAAGAAATCATCCCAAATAAATGTTTGCCCAGTTTAGGAGGCATGTTTTGCAGCTTACAGGATTTGCGTCTCAATTAAAGAATCCTTTATTGGAAAGAAGTGTAATTGGGTTGTGGGTCTTATCTATCTTTTGAATTTACGTCTTACACGTATGCGATTTACGAGGTAGGCAACTAGCGCGAATAGTGCAAAGAAAGGAAAAATCAGGTCGCTGTTTAAAAAGTTTAAAATTTCCATATTAGTGGGTTAAATAAGTAAAACGAATTCTAATTGGGAATATTATTTTTTAAATTTAGAAAGCGCATCTTTTGTAAATCCAGAAAGCACCAAGGCACCAGTTATTGCTGCTCGATCAGCGAGTAGCTGGTCCCAGTTTTCGGTACCCTCCCAAAGCACTTTCTTCCATGCATATAACGCATCCGGATTATAGCTTGACAGGTTTTGGGTAAAAAAATCGAGCTCTTTATCCAATTCATTCAACGAACCGAATACCTTCGCAAATAGCCCTTTTTCCTTAGCCCAGTAGGCATTTTTCCATTCGGTGGGAGCGAGCGACATTTCAGCTAGGGCCGCCTTTCCTATTTTGCGCTCAACTGCGGGGGCAATCACCAAAGGAGCAATTCCGATCGATAACTCTGAAAGACGAATAGCCGCATTCTCCGAGGCAAAAACATAATCGCAAGCCGCTGCAAGACCAACGCCGCCCCCAACGGTTTTCCCTTGAACACGACCAACAATGACCTTTTTACAAGTACGCATGGCATTTATGACATTGGCGAAACCATTGAAAAACACTTTTCCCTCATCAAGATTTGTAATGGCCATTAGTTCATCGAAAGATGCCCCACCGCAAAAGGCCCTATCTCCCTCTGATTTTAAGACAATCACTGAAATACCATCATTTGCTGAAAGTTTGTTCAATTCATTTGTTAAGCGGTCCAGTAGCTCGGCTACAAAAGAATTACTCGCCGGATGCCCAAATTCTATGGTTGCAATTCGCTGGTCAATAGTGGTGTACAGACTTCCATTTTCTCTGTTAGTACCCATAAATTATAGTTTTACTCAAAATTAAGCGTTTTGTAATAAGGGACGAAACTTTCTCCTGAACTTCCAAACAAGTGCACCACCGCGAATGGCCATCCATACCGTAAGTGCTATCCATATTCCGTATAACCCCCAATTGAAATATTTGGTTAAAAATAGGGTGGGGACAAAGCCTAGAAAGGTCGCAATAAGCAATACATTCCTTAGAAATTTCATTTCACCCAAACCTTTGAAAAGGCCATCAAAAACAAATGCAACTGTATTCATGGGGAGCCCCAAAATCAAAATAAAAAATATCGAATAAAATGTTTCAAGAACCTCTATTTCGTTTGAAAAAATACCTCCAATGGGTTTGTAAAACAGAAAACCTACAAGCATTAAGACCATGCTAACTATGCCTCCATATAGCATGATTTTTTTAGCCAACTTCCATAGGCCATTATAGTCTTTTGCACCTAGCAACCTACCACCCATAATATTTCCTGCAGCACCGTAGCCATCAATAAAAAAGGCGCCAAAGAGCCAGAGGTTAATGGCAATAGTATGTGCCCCTATATACTTATCCCCCAAAGCCGTTGCCTCTCTTACAGCAAGGATAAGGGCAACATTCAATGCAACGGCACGAACAAATAAGTTAAGGCTCATGACTATTAACCTATTTAATTCTTGATGTAACGGAAAACGTATCTTAAGGTTGATATCGGTTTTGGTCATTAGAAGTATAAAGGCCATTATCGCCATAATGCCTTGGGCAATTAAACTGGCCCAGGCTGCACCCTCCAAATACATGGCATCAATAAAACCATCAACACCATACACCAAGAGAAAATCCAGCCCTATATTCAAGACGGCTCCTACAATTGCAATAAGCATAGGATAATAGGTGTTCTGTAATCCTCTGAAAATACCCATGACGGCAAAAACAAACAAGGTTAAAGGGAAACCCCAGACACGAATGGAATAGTACGAAATACAATACTCTAGAATTTTCCCTGAAGCATTCAACAATTCAAAAATCTCTTCAACAATAAAGATGGTTGAAAGTAGAACAACAATGCTCAAAAGTATGTTTAGGAATATGGCCTGTGCGGGCAATGTCTTAACTTCTTCCAACTTACCAGCACCTAAATACTGGGCAATAATGGCAGATATAGCACTGCGTGTTTGCCCCAAGATCCAAATCAACATAGACAAAAAAGAGCCAACAATCCCGGCCGCAGCCAATGATTCCAAACCATCGACCGGAATATTCCCTACAATTGCAGTATCTGTAATCGATAGTATGGGTTCGGCTATCCCGGCAATAGTTGCTGGAATTGCCAGATTGTTGATTGTTTTAAAACTTACAGCGGTTTTCAAAGTTATTATTCTGGGTTAGAACACCATTTCATAACAATGAAAAGGATGTTCACTTTGTTTGGGAAAATAAATATCACCTAGTCTGTGATACCCTCGGGTTTCATAAAATTTTTGATTGCGTTTGTTTTGGCTAAAAGTATCTAACCGAACCGAAACAAAATTATGCTTCTTGGCGTGGTTTTCGGCAAAATCCATCATTTTCTGTGCATAGCCTTTGCCTTGATGTTTCGGATGTATGGCAAGTCTGTGTATGTAAATATTGTTTTCATTAGTTGTAAGCCAATCAACAGGAATATATTCTTTATCCATTATTGGTGTAATTACAATGGTGCCGATAATTTTTTCTTCAATTTCCAAAACAAATAATTCCGATCGTTCAATATCGTTTGCAAATGCTTTTTTGGATGGATAATGCTCGTTCCATTGGTAAATGCCGTTTTTGACCATATTAACTGCACAGGCTTTGGTAAGAATTAAAATCTCACTAATTTCCGATATCTTTGCACTACGAATCATGAATAGGATTCAATTTAATTGTAAATTTAAAGTAATAATAAATAATTACCCATATGATAAATATCCTTGTTCCCATAGGTACTTCGCCCAACGCAAATGAAACCTTACAATATGCTGTTGATTTTGCAGCTGACTTTTCGGCACGGGTTTTTGTTATGGAAGTTTTTAATTTTAGTGGAACAGCCGGAAGTCTTGCCAATATTTCAGAAAAGATAGCGAAGAGCGGTAAGGAACGATTAAAAGGAATTATAGATCAGGTCGATTCTAAGGGTGTTGAGTTAAAAATCGCAACTTATAATGGGGATGTGGTTGATGGTATCAAAGAAATTGACAAAGAATTAGGCATCGACATGATCATACTTGCCCCAAGAAGCAATGATGTTCAAGAAGATCTTTATTTAGGGCATACCTCAGGTAAAATAGTCAAAAGAACCGATATTCCTGCTTTGATAGTTCCGAAAGGCACAGTATATAAGCCTTACAAGAATATATTGATAGCTTTTAAATCTGGGGTGGTAAAACGTAATAGGATTTTAGACCCACTTGTGGCCATTAAGAAAAAACATGATTCCAAGATAGATTTACTTCTCGTAAAAACCCCAGGGTATACAGACGATGATCTTAAGATAAACACGGTATTAATGGATTTATGTTCAAAACTGACGATAACCCAAAATCCGACTACATACCTTGGTGTAACGGAACATTTTCAGGCAAAACACCCGGATTTATTGTGTGTTTTTAGAAGAAGTAGAGGGTTTTTTATGAAGCTTTGGGAAAAGAATACCATTAGCAAATCTGAATTCTCGGTACCCATACCGGTTATGGTATTAAGTGTTAAGAAGGATTAAAACAAATAACCAGTGCTAAAAAGTGATGGTTTTGTGGAGGATATCGTCCCGAAATTTCGGGAGAACCGGTGTCTTCTTGCCTGCCAGTACTGATGGTGATAATTAATTGACTTTAATGCCAAGAATCTCCAATACCAAGGCAATGGCCATTACCCCAATGACATATTAATAATTTGGAATAGGGCATAGGTAATCCCGAAGATTATTTATTATTTGGTTTTGAACCCCATTGGTTTTAAACCGCCAATACGCTACATATAAAGCCACTATAAATGCACTTTTACATTAAAAGTGGTTTCAACTAGTGCTTCATATAAACGGTTTTACGATTTACGAACTCCATCATCCCATCTTTTGCCAGTTCACGGCCATATCCTGAATTTTTGGTACCTCCAAAAGGTAATCTTGGATCTGATTTTACCAATTCGTTAATAAAATAGGCCCCATCACTAACCTTGTCCGCATATTTTAAGGCCTTCTCCACATTTTTGGTGCATACCGTTACCCCAAGCCCATAATTCGAATTTTCGGAGAGTTCAAATGCATGATCTATATCCTTTGCTTTTATCATGGCGGCCAAAGGACCAAAGGTTTCTTGGTCAAAAGCAGCCATGCCTGGAACTACATCCCCTAAAATAGTTGGTTCATGGTAACAGCCATTTTGATTGCCCCCCAATAGTAGCTTAGCACCTTTTTTAACCGATTCGTTCACCTGTTTGTTCAACTGATCGGCAAGATCAATCCGTGCGAGCGGTCCTATATCGGTCCTATCGTCCATTGGGTCTCCTGACTTTAATTGTTTTACAGCTTCGGTGAATTTCATAACGAATTCGTCGTAGATACCTTCCAATAAAATAAATCGCTTGGCCGCAATACAACTTTGCCCACAATTGAGCATACGGGCGGTCAGGGCAGTTTTTACGGCCTTATCTATGTCTGCATCTTCCCAAACGATAAAGGCGTTGTTCCCACCGAGTTCCAATACCGTTTTTTTGATATGATGACCTGCTATTTCCGCCACGGCCGAACCTGCCCTTTCACTACCAGTAAGAGTTATAGCTTTTACGGCATCGTTAGAAATGATTAATTCGGTTTGATCATGATGAACAATCAAATTTTGGAAAACATAGGAGGGATATCCTGCTTTCGTGAACACTTCTTCAATTTGTTTGGCACAACCGAACACATTAGGAGCGTGTTTCAATAAACCAGTATTGCCCGCAGTTAATGTAGGTGCTGCATATCTAAAAACTTGCCAAAATGGAAAATTCCATGGCATGATAGCTAAAACACCTCCAATGGGGTCATGTCGCACAAAGCTTTTATCAGCGTCAGTGCTTATGGTTTCGTCGGCAAGGAATGCCACCGCGTTTTCGGCATAATAGTCACATACCCAAGCACATTTGTTAACTTCTGAGCGAGATTCCGAGATGGGTTTCCCCATTTCCAAAGTGATCATTTGGGCATATTTTTCTATGTTATCCCTCAATACTTGTCCAGCTTTTTTAAGTAACCTGCAGCGCTCAGAAAGTGGGACCTTTCTCCAAGATTCAAAAGCAATCTTGCTTTTATGGAGTTTTTCCTCCAATTCTTTTTGGGTAAGCGACGTATATTGGCCTACTACCTTATCGTTGTAGGGATTGATGCTCTTAAATTCCATATTATTTTGTTAGACTGCCGCTAAGCGCTATTTTTTCACGCTTATCTTCCACAATCTGAGAAGTATATTTTCCTCTGATAGCCTTTATCCAATCTTTTGCCCGTTTGTTGAGTTGAAAATTATCAGTCATCATACGACCTCGTGAAACCAAAATACCCATATCGGCTCCCTCATACAAATAATTCCCTTTTTTGGCAATATGGAGGAAAAATGCCTCGTTTTCGGTCTCTACAGCTCTTCTATGGGTGTCCATCCTGTCGAATTGTATGTGGCCATTATCGAACATTTTATAAATCCCCGATTTTGGTGCCTCGGATACATACGCTATGGTATCTTCGGTATGTTTGATGATCAATTGGCTCCACCCATCTATGTTTTCTTGTCTCGCCCATCGCTCATTTAACTCTTTGATGTTTAAATTATACTCCACATCCATCCATTCTAAAATATGGAATATAAAAAGAGGGGCATCAGCCAGTGCAAAAACCGCGTGGTTGGTTATTGAACTTGCACCAGTAACCCTAGGGTTTAATTCACCCAGATAAACTTCACCATTATCTTGATCAATAAGGAAATCCAGTTCAAAATACCCTTTGTAGCCTTCCTTTCTCAATTGATCACCGAAAAGCTGGGTATATTTTGTCGCCTTTTTCCGAATTTCCGGACTAAAGGCATTTGGATAAATTTCATTACCACACCAACCGCCTTTGTAGGGGGTCATTTCCTTAAAGCCGACAAGTTCTGTCATTAAGGGAGCGACAATCGTACCATGTCTTGTAACACAGGCCTCAATCGCTGATCCTTTACAATTGATGCGTTTCATTATTTTAACTTCTTTTTCCTTGACAATCTCCTCTTCATATTTTTTGAATTCTTCTTCGTTGGAGATAAAAAATGTGGTATGGCCAGAATCACCAAAAGGTGTTTGGATGACCAAATCATTGCCAAGAACCTTAGCTACTTTATTCAAGTGTGCATAATCCGAAACAGCTGAAAGTACATAGGGTACACAAGGTACACCAGCTTTTTCAGCAATTCGGTTTGTATTTACCTTATTGTCCATCAAGGTTCGCATCTTTGCAGGAGGGAACATTATTTGCAAGCCTAATTTTTTGGCAAGCTTCTCTGTAGTTTCATCAAACATTAGAAACATGGCCTTTCCGGCGGACTTTCCTTTTTTTCTTGTGGTCAAAAAATCTTTAACCTCAGGATGTTGAAGGAGGTAGTTATTGATGTCTTCAATACTAGTGAATTCGTCATGTGGTATTTCCTCTTTAGGGGAAAAGACGTTGGGGTGCTGCCCGTCAAAGCATTCGATATGGCAGATGAACTTAAAACCTTTTATCCATTCATCGGCACCAAGCATATTGAAATTTGTGGCACTTATAAAATAAAGAGGGGTCTCGTTTTTATAAAAGAATCTTCTTATATCGGGAACGCCATTAAGTACCTCCTTGGTTACCGCTTTTTTCGTGGGGATTGTTTTCTTTGCTACAGGCTTTGCTACAGGCTTTGCTACAGGCTTTGCTACAGGCTTTGCT
>CBDUKE010000085.1:0-12861 GCA_965367725.1 uncultured Maribacter sp.
ATTAAAGACCACTTAGATAGCGATAGTTAATCTCCTTCATGAATATGATATAATAGAAAGGCCCTGACGGTACCGTCAGGGCCTTTTTATTTAGTATTGATGAAAATTATAATTTCAATGAAAGTCCAAATATGATTTGTGAAGGCCTTGAATCAACTCTTCCTTCTATGTTGGCGATATTATCCCCTATAATCTCCGCTTCATTTTCAGAGAATCCTCTTTCATAGCGCACGTCCAATCCTATATTTCCCAAGTTTACGCCAACTCCAAAATGGGCGCCAATTGAAAAATCATTTTTTAAATCATCGAGTTCTACATCTTCTAAATCATTGTTCAAGGTGTATTGGAAAGCCGGGCCTGCGAAAATGTGCAATGGGCCAATGATTTTATAACCCAAAAGAACAGGGAGGTCCAATTTGGAAACGTCGTAATCGTTAGTTCCACCTTCTACGTCATAACTACTTTTTGTTTTCGTATAAATTAATTCTGGTCTTATATAGATTTTAGGCATATCCAATTTTCCATAAAAGCCAACATGATAGCCAACCTTACCATCTGAACCAGCGATTAAATCCTCACCTGCGGATTGTACTTGTTTAAAATTCAAGTCACCATTTTGGTTGTAGTTAAGTCCGGCTTTAATACCGAATCCAGAATCGTTCTGTGCAAATGCAGTAGTGCCAATTAAGGCAAAAACTGCCATCAAAAGTGATTTTTTCATAATGTGTCTGTTTTTAATAGTCGTTTGGTATCAAAAACGATACCATTTTATTTTCGACTTACTACTCAAAGAACGATGTCCGAATAATTTTATTGTCTGTCTTTCATAATAGAACCCTAATTTATATCTTTTGAAAATGGCGGGGTTTTATGATAAATTATGTCCTTAATTATTCATCATTAAAGACAGTGGAATCCTAAACTTTATTTTTTTGTTAAGGACTTTATGCAGGGCAGTTGTTTATATTTGCGACTTTAATCTAAGATTTGCAATTTACTTTAGAACATACAGACGCCCAAAGCAAAGCACGTGCAGGTAAATTGGTTACTGATCACGGGCTTATTGAAACTCCTATTTTTATGCCTGTAGGTACTGTGGCATCAGTTAAGGGAGTACATCAAAAAGAGTTAAAAGAGGAGATAAATCCAGATATAATTCTTGGTAATACCTATCATTTATTCCTAAGGCCAAAAACCCAGATTTTACAGCAAGCAGGGGGGTTGCATAAATTTATGGGCTGGGATCGGAATATTCTGACTGATAGTGGGGGGTATCAAGTATATTCGCTTTCAGCGAATAGAAAAATTAAGGAAGAAGGCGTAAAGTTCAAATCGCATATCGATGGGTCTACGCACATGTTCACCCCTGAAAATGTTATGGAAATCCAACGCGTTATTGGTGGTGACATCATCATGGCATTTGATGAATGTACACCATACCCATGCGACTATAATTATGCCAAACGCTCTATGCAAATGACGCATAGATGGCTGGATCGTTGCATTTCACATCTCGAAAAAACACCTTTTACCTACGACTACTCCCAAGCTTTTTTTCCGATTGTTCAAGGTTCCACTTATAAGGATTTACGTAAACAATCGGCTGAGTATATTGCCAATGCAGGAGCAGAGGGCAATGCCATTGGAGGACTTTCGGTAGGGGAGCCTGCAGAGGAAATGTATGCCATGACTGAAGTTGTTTGTGATATTTTGCCAGAAGATAAACCCAGATATCTTATGGGTGTTGGTACGCCTATTAATATCTTGGAAAATATTGCTTTAGGAATAGATATGTTCGATTGTGTAATGCCTACTCGAAATGCACGAAACGGAATGCTTTTCACGGCGCATGGTACTATAAATATCAAAAATAAAAAGTGGGAAGATGATTTTTCACCGATTGATGAAATGGGCACTACTTTTGTCGATAGGGAATATTCGAAGGCCTATCTACGGCACTTGTTTGCAGCCAAGGAGTATTTAGGTAAGCAGATTGCTACAATTCACAACCTTGGCTTTTACATTTGGCTGGTTCGTGAAGCCAGAAAGCGTATTATAGCGGGAGATTTTGCCCAATGGAAAAATACTATGGTTAAACAAATGGATAAAAGGTTATAGCATTGAGTATAATAGACAAATACATCCTAAAAAGATATTTGGTCACTTTTGCGGTGATGCTCTTGCTATTCATTCCCATTGGGATAATGGCCAATCTAGCCGAACAAATCGGCAAGATGATAGACAACGACGCACCTACCAATGAAATAATTGTCTATTACATTAACTTTACTATTTATATTGGCAGTCTTCTATTTCCCATATTTCTGTTTTTATCGATTATTTTTTTTACCTCTAAATTGGCAAGCAATACTGAGATTGTTGCGATATTAAGTTCTGGTGTCTCTTACAATCGTTTTCTAAGACCATATATAGTTGGAGCAACCATTATTGCAGTAACCATGTTGGTGATGGCAATGTTCATAGTTCCAAATGCCAGTAAAGGATATAATGAGTTTAAATTCAAATATCTAAAAAAAGGAAAACAGGATAGGATTACCAGTAATATTTTTAATCAGCTCAACGAAAACGACTTTATTTATGTGAGTAATTTTGATCCAGCAAGACAAAATGCAAACAAATTCACATTCGAAAGATTCAATGATGACAATACCTTGGATTTTAAAATCTCTGCAAGAAATATACGTTGGGTCGAAAAAGATAGTATATATAGACTTACTGGGTATCAAAAGCGAAAGATTATTGGGGATTCCGCAATAATTGAAACAAAGAATAGGTTAGATACATTATTCACTTTTAAGATTGAAGATCTTACTCCAGTATCTTATATCGCTGAGACCAAAAATCTTTTCGAGCTCAATAAATTCATTGCTGGCCAAAGAAGAAAAGGTGCATCTAACATCAACAATTATGTTCTTGTAAAATATAGGAGATGGGCCTTACCACTGACGGCATTTATTCTAACAATTATTGCAGTTGCGGTATCCTCGGTTAAAAGACGTGGAGGTATGGGGATTAATCTGGCTTTTGGTATTGGCGTTGCTTTTATCTTCATCTTTTTTGATAAGGTATTCGGTACTTTGGCTGAACAAGCGGGCTTTTCACCACTTTTGGCTGTAATCATTCCTAATATTATTTTTGGAATTTTAGCTTTTTACCTGTTGCAGAATGCCAAGCGGTAAACAAAAAAATCAGCTACACCTACATGTAATTGTTTTTATCTGGGGCTTTAATACTTATCTTGACTGTTATTGCCATTGGTGTATTGAAACAAATGAGTGCTAAAAACAATGCGTAGTGGATAAGGTTACCTTATATTATTTTATATTTGTTCAATCAAACTAACAAAACCTACCCATCCCATGGAATATTTAGATTTTGAACTGCCCATTAAAGAGCTTGAGGACCAGCTCGATAAATGTATGATCATCGGGGAAGAAAGCGATGTTGATGTAAGCGAAACATGTAAGCAGATTGAAAAAAAGTTGGCTGAAACACGAAAGGATATTTATAAAAATCTTACGGCTTGGCAACGGGTCCAGCTTTCAAGACATCCTAATAGACCTTATACATTGGATTATATTAATGCCATTTGTGGGGATACTTTCTTGGAATTACATGGTGATCGTAATGTAAAGGATGACAAAGCAATGATAGGTGGTTTGGGTAAAATCGAGGACCAGAGTTATATGTTCATTGGGCAACAGAAAGGATATAATACCAAAACGCGACAGTATCGAAATTTCGGAATGGCCAACCCTGAGGGGTATCGAAAGGCTTTACGTCTTATGAAATCTGCTGAAAAATTCGGAATACCTGTTGTCTGTTTGATTGATACTCCTGGTGCTTATCCTGGCATTGAAGCTGAAGAACGTGGCCAAGGTGAGGCTATTGCTAGGAACATTTTGGAAATGACGCGCCTCAAGGTTCCCATTATCGTAATTATTATTGGCGAAGGGGCTTCTGGTGGTGCTTTGGGTATTGGTGTTGGTGATCGAGTATTAATGTTGGAAAATACATGGTATTCTGTTATATCGCCAGAATCTTGCTCTTCAATCTTATGGAGAAGCTGGGAATATAAAGAGCAAGCTGCCGACTCACTTAAACTTACGGCTCCTGATATGAAAAAGTTAAAACTAATCGATGAAATTGTTCGTGAACCTGTTGGTGGCGCACATTCTAATCGTGAGAAGACTTTTGAAATTGTGAAAAACAAAATTGCTGCCCATTATCAGGAATTGGAAAAGTTATCACCAAAAGAATTGGTGAATCTACGCATGGATAAATATGCAAACATGGGCGTATTTAATGGCTAACTGGCGTTTTTACCAAGGTTGTTAAAATTTTATTAATCCAATCCTCATTTTTTTACTGTTATCAACAGATTTTGTAACTTATCAACAGGTGAATTGTTAATCAATCGTTGATATAGTTAGTTGTTAAATCCATGTTGACTAAAGGTTAATTGTATATTTTCGCATTCATGGAAAAACCCAAGCCACTTATTGGTCGTAAGATCGACAAATCCACTATAATCAACCTTGAGAGAGGTAAAATACCTCCACAAGCAGTTGATTTAGAGGAGGTTGTGCTTGGAGCAATGATGATTGACAAAAAAGGTGTAGATGAAGTTATAGATATTCTACATCCTGATGCCTTTTATAAAGATGCCCATCGTTTTATATATGAGGCTATTTTTAAATTGTTCGAAACCTCGGAGCCGGTCGATTTATTAACCGTTTCTTCCCAATTAAAGAAAGATGGCCGACTTGAAGCAGTAGGTGGGGATTTTTACCTCATTAAATTAACGCAAAAAGTTGCCTCTTCAGCGCATATTGAGTTCCATGCCAGAATTATTCTTCAAAAGTTCATACAACGTAGTCTTATTAAAATATCCAATGAAATAATCGAGGATGCCTACGATGATGGCACCGATGTATTTGATTTGTTGGATTCGGCCGAATCCAAATTATATGATGTTACCCAAGGTAACCTAAAACGATCTGCCGAAACTGCCCAGAATTTGGTAATTCAGGCAAAAAAGAGAATCGAGGAAATTGCCAATAAAGAGGGCTTAAGTGGTATTCCGTCAGGCTTTGATAAAATAGATAAACTTACTTCAGGTTGGCAACCAAGTGATCTGGTCATAGTTGCAGCCCGTCCTGGTATGGGTAAAACCGCCTTGACCTTATCCATGGCAAGAAATATGGCAGTGAATGCAAATATTCCTGTAGCATTTTTTTCGTTGGAAATGTCTTCAGTACAACTGATTACTAGATTAATATCATCTGAAACAGGACTATCTTCTGAAAAGTTGAGAACAGGGAGGTTAGAAAAACATGAATGGGAGCAACTTAACGTAAAAGTGAAGACACTTGAAAAAGCACCATTGTTTATTGATGATTCGCCATCCTTGTCCATTTTTGATTTAAGGGCGAAAGCGAGAAGATTGGCATCACAACATGGCATTAAATTGGTCATAATAGATTACTTGCAATTGATGACAGCAGGGGGCAGTCAAAAAGGGGGTAACCGTGAACAGGAAATCTCCATGATCTCAAGAAACTTAAAAGCCTTGGCCAAGGAATTGAATGTTCCCGTAATCGCACTATCACAATTGTCAAGGGCTGTTGAGACACGTGGAGGTAGTAAACGACCCATTCTTTCTGACCTTAGGGAGTCTGGGGCCATTGAACAAGATGCAGATATCGTTTCCTTTATCTATAGGCCCGAATATTATAAAATTGATGAATGGGATGATGAAGAACGTACGCCCACTCAGGGCCAGGCAGAATTCATTGTTGCTAAACACAGAAATGGTGGATTGGATAATATTAGGTTAAAGTTCATAGGACAACTGGGTAAATTTGATAATTTAGATGATTTTGATTCTCCTTTCGAGTTTCAATCGAAGATGAATGCAGATGATGAGAATCCCTTTTTGACCAAAAATCTGCCCGATGCCAATGAGGCTTTTGGTAGTTCCATGAATGATAACTTTAACCCGGATGATAGCGACGTACCTTTTTAAATAAAAACCCAAGCTCATCACCTACCACACTCAGAACTAATATTATAGTTGCCTTTTTGGGAGTCTTACTTGGCTGTAAAAATGCTGAAGTATTACAAAAGTAGGGGTGTTTAAACCGAGTGTTTAACCTTTTCTTAAATCAAGAATACCCATTTTTACCGTAACTTTATAGTTGATTCCAACAAGTATTCCATGCGCACAGGTATTTTTTCATTACTCTTACTTCTTTTTTCCTTAAGTATTTCAGCCTCTTCGATACTTATTCCAATGGATGCCGAAAGTCAAAAAAACCATCTCAAAGCTTATGGCATTACCTTTTGGGTACTTACCAAACAGCAAAAAGTGCAATGGTTATTAAATTATAGAGGTGGTTCTTTCTTACTTCCAGATGGGGAAAGTATTAGAAAGGAATGTCAAATTAGAGGCGTTTCTTTTGAGATTCTCTCTGATGGTCAGGCGCAACGTATTTTAGATGATATTAGTAGTCCGTCTCAAAACCAAGAAGCTGTAATCCTTGAAAAGGCACCTAAAATAGCGGTGTATTCTCCTAAAACAAATCAGCCTTGGGATGATGCCGTGACCATGGTTTTGACTTATGCCGAGATTCCTTATATAACGATATATGATGAAGAGGTTTTGGATAACAAACTGGTTTTATATGACTGGTTACATTTACACCATGAGGATTTTACCGGCCAATATGGCAAGTTCTATGGGGCCTACAGAGCCACGCCCTGGTATATTGATGGGAAAAAGGAAGCAGAAGCACTGGCATCTAAATTAGGGTATGATAAAGTATCAGAGGAAAAAAGGGATGTTGCCTTAAAAATCAGAAACTACGTGATAGGTGGTGGTTTTATGTTCGCCATGTGTTCTGCAACCGATAGTTTTGATATTGCCCTTGCTGCTGACGGTGTTGATATATGTGAGCCTATGTTCGATTATGATCCATCGGAGGCGAATTATCAGAATAAACTGGATTATAATAAGACTTTTGCTTTTACCAATTTCACTTTGGAAAGAAATCCTTTGCGCTATGAGTTTTCATCAATTGACATGACCAACAAAAGGGGAGAGATACCCAAAGAATCGGATTATTTTTCTTTAATGGATTTTTCAGCGAAATGGGATCCCGTGCCCACGATGTTATGCCAGAACCATACTTCATTGGTGAAGGGTTTTATGGGTCAGACTACGTCATTTACCAGAAAAGAAATAAAGCCTACCGTTTTGATACTGGGCGAGAACAAAATCAATGGCGAGGCTAGATATATTCATGGAATAAAAGGGAAAGGCTTTTTTACTTTTTATGGGGGTCATGACCCAGAGGATTACCAACATAGGGTAGGTGATCCGAAAACAGAATTGGAACTTCATCCCACCTCTCCAGGATATCGACTTATTTTGAATAATGTTTTGTTTCCTGCTGCCAGGAAAAAGAAACAAAAGACGTAAAGCGTTAGTGCCGTAGCAGTTTTTCCAAAATGCGTTCTACACCAAGGTTGTCATTACTCGCTGTTAAATAATTCGCGACCTTCTTTACATTCGGATGGGCGTTTTCCATGGCGAAACTGAAGTCGGCCAAAGCAAGCATTTCAAGATCATTATTATAATCTCCAAAGACCATGGTTTCCGCTGGGGTGATATTATATTTCTTTTGAATCAATTCAAGAGCGTAGCCCTTATTTGCATTCGGGCTTGAAATATCGACCCAATTTGCGCCGGATACTTTCACTTTTAAATCACCTTCCAAATGTTTTACCGCAGGGTATATAAATCGTTCAGAACTCTCAAAATGATATACCGCTATTTTTAAAATTTCAGTATCGACCGTGGTCAAATCAGTAACTATTTCAAAGGATGAATAATACTGCTTCAATAAATCCGAAAATGCGTTTGAATCTCCTGTGAGATATGCATTTCGTTTCCCACAAAGCACGGGGTGTATGTTTTCAAGCTGCCCTAGAACGTCCAATACAATACTTTGCTTGTTCTTAGGAAGGGTTGTGGCTAGTAGTTCCTTGTCTTTGTGCAAAACATAACCGCCATTTTCAGCCACAAACACAATATCTTCTTTTATGGACTTTAGTTTATCAAGAATACTATTGTATTGTCTCCCGCTTGCCGCCACAAAAATGATATTCCGGCTTTTTAGCTCCTCGAATAATTCAAAAAACCGATTACTGACTTCGTGATTTGAATTCAATAAGGTGCCGTCCATATCGGTGACCACCATTTTAACTTGGGATAAGTCCATCTAAAAAAATATAAGGTGCAAAGGTATTTGTTAAGGTCAAATAATAAGAATTATAATCATAAAGTTTATATTACCATCAGCTAATAGTACAATAAAGCCCAATGAAATTTTATCAAAAAGAAATTCGACTCAAACCATTTTCAAGAGGTTATCATTTAATTACCAGGGAAGTAATGGATGTGATTTCAGAAATAAGTGTAATCAATATGGGGATGCTACAGGTTTTTATCAAGCATACATCGGCAAGTCTCACTATTAATGAAAATGCTGATCCTACTGTTCGTGATGATTTTGAAAGCCATATGAACGTAATGGTTCCTGAAGATGCTCCCTATTACATTCACACCTATGAAGGTCCTGATGATATGCCAGCCCATATTAAAGCATCTTTGATGGGTTCCTCCATACAAATACCCATAACCAAAGGAAAATTGAATTTGGGAATTTGGCAAGGAATCTATGTATGCGAACATAGAAACAATGCTTCCGGAAGAAGCTTGGTGATTTCCGCTTGGGGTAATTGATTGAAACATAAAACTTTTTTTCTAATTTTAGAAAAACAAATAACCATGGCTACAAAAGAATCAATTCTGAACAAGATCCAAATCCTGATTACCAACCATTTTGAAACCCCAGAAGCTGCTTTTTCTTTTTTCGATGCAGATAGTGACGGTAAACTCAAAAAGAGTGAAATAGTAGCACTATTACGGCAGGCTGAGATAAACGGATTCATACGAGGTCTTGTCGGCTCTAAATTAATTGAGGGTTATGACAAAACGGGTGATGAATTCATAGATTGGACTGAGTTTAAATCAGCTATCGAAAAAATCAAGGAGGCCTAGAGCTAATATTGTCAAGCAAAAAAAAATCCGGTTCAAATGAACCGGATTTTTTTAAGTGAGATGTGTTTTTAAATCTATTTTACTTTATCTACAATCGCTTTAAAAGCATCTGGGTGGTTCATGGCCAAATCTGCTAAAACCTTACGGTTTAGTTCAATGTTATTGGCTTTTACCTTACCCATAAATTGTGAATATGACATTCCGTGTAATCTTGCTCCTGCATTGATACGGGTAATCCATAGTGCACGGAACGTTCTTTTTTTGTTTCTACGGTCTCTATAAGCATATAACATTGCTTTTTCAACCGCGTTTTTGGCTACTGTCCAAACGTTTTTACGTCTTCCAAAGTAACCTTTGGCCTGCTTCATCACTTTTTTTCTTCGTGCTCTTGAAGCAACTGCATTTACTGATCTTGGCATAATTTTAATTGTTTTTGTAGTAGGCGTTCTGAACCTTTTTCAGAATCTTTTTTGGCCTAACTCCAGGGTTAATGATTAATTACCGTAAAGGACAATTATTTTAAACGTAATTGTTCTTTAATACTGTTAACATCTGCATCGTGTACTAATCCAGAGTGTGTTAACGCAAGCTTGCGCTTTTTAGACTTCTTCGTAAGAATGTGGCTCTTAAAAGCGTGCTTTCTTTTGATTTTACCTGTACCCGTAAGCTTAAATCGCTTTTTGGCACTGGATTTTGTTTTTTGCTTAGGCATTTTTTCCTATTTATGGTTATCTCACTTTATGCTGAAACTGCCTGCATAGCAGGCAGCGTCCAGTATCTTTATATGCCGAATTTATTTCAGCATCTTCTTCTATTTCTTGGTCTTTGGCGCAATGAACATAGTCATACGCTTACCTTCCAATCTTGGCATTTGTTCAACTTTACCCAATTCTTCCAATTCAGAGGCAAGTTTTAACAACAATATTTCACCTTGATCTTTATAAACTATAGAGCGTCCTTTAAAGAATACATAGGCCTTTAATTTAGCCCCGTCTTTTAAAAACTTCTCAGCATGTTTCTTTTTAAACTCGTAATCATGGTCATCTGTATTCGGACCAAATCTAATCTCTTTGACTACAACCTTGGAAGCTTTCGCTTTCATAAGTTTTTCACGTTTCTTTTGCTCGTAGAGAAACTTCTTGTAATCAATAATTTTACATACAGGAGGATCGGCTTTTGGTGATATCTCTACCAAATCCAAACCTAATTCATCTGCTTTCTCCATTGCCTGTGGCAACGTAAAAACACCTACTTCAACATTATCGCCCACCAATCGTACGTTGGGCGAAATGATCCTTTCATTAATTTTGTGAGGATTTTTGTTTTCCCTCCTAGGTTGAGGCCTGAATCTCTTTCGTATTGCTATGACTAATTATTTTTAATTAAACTTCTATTTATTAAAACGACTTTAAGGTACTATTTATTTCCTTAGTGACCAAGTCAACGAAATCCTGCACACTTATAGCTCCTAAATCATCACCTCCGTGTCTACGAACGGCAATGGTATTGTTCTCTTCCTCACTTTCTCCAACGATAAGCATGAACGGTGTTTTATTCATTTCAGCCTCTCGTATTTTCTTTCCAACAGTTTCGTTTCTGTTATCAATGAGGGCGCGAATTTCGTTCTTTTCCAAGGATTTTAAAACTTTTTCTGCATATTTTTCATGTTTCTCACTCACAGGTAGCAAAATGGCCTGCTCTGGAATCAACCATAATGGGAAATTTCCGCCGGTATGTTCTAATAAAAGTGCGATAAAACGTTCCATGCTTCCAAAAGGTGCACGGTGTATCATAACAGGCCTATGTAGCTCATTGTCACTCCCTTTATAGGTGAGGTCAAAACGCTCCGGCAAGTTATAATCAACCTGTATGGTGCCTAATTGCCAGTTTCTGCCAAGGGCATCTTTTACCATGAAATCAAGTTTTGGGCCATAGAAGGCCGCTTCACCACTTTCAATCACAAAATCCAGTCCTTTTTCTTTGGCAGCACTGATTATAGCGTTTTCCGCTTTCTCCCAATTTTCGACAGATCCAATATATTTTTCAGGAGTATCCAGGTCCCTAACTGATACTTGCGCTTTGAAATTTTCAAATCCTAATGAACCTAATACATATAATGATAGGTCAATTACATTTTTAAACTCTTGGTCCAATTGTTCCGGAGTACAGAATATATGTGCATCATCTTGGGTAAAACCGCGAACGCGGGTCAATCCATGAAGTTCGCCGCTCTGTTCATACCTATAAACGGTCCCGAATTCTGCATAACGCACAGGGAGTTCCCTATAACTAAAAGGTCTATGGTTATAGATTTCACAATGGTGTGGGCAGTTCATGGGTTTTAATAAAAACTCCTCATCATCCTTGGGTGTATGAATGGGTTGAAAGCTATCTTTCCCATATTTTTCATAATGACCAGAAGTAACATAGAGTTCTTTTTGACCTATATGTGGCGTAACCACCATTTCGTATCCTGCTTTTTTCTGGGCCTTTTTCAAGAAATCTTCCAAACGTTCACGCAATGCAGCACCTTTGGGCAACCACAAAGGAAGACCCTGACCCACTTTTTGTGAAAAGGTAAAAAGCTCAAGCTCTTTGCCTAATTTTCGATGATCCCTTTTCTTAGCTTCTTCTAAAAGCTGCAGATACTCGGTTAATTCTTTTTGTTTTGGAAATGAAATACCATAAACCCGTGTAAGTTGTTTGTTTTTTTCATCACCACGCCAGTAGGCACCGGCAACACTCAATACTTTTATAGCCTTTACAATACCGGTATTCGGAATATGTCCACCACGGCATAAATCGGTAAATGTATCATGGTCACAAAAGGTAATGGTACCATCTTCAAGATTATCGATGAGTTCAACCTTGAATTCATTGCCCTGCGATTTGTATTTTGCCAAGGCATCGGCTTTTGTTACCGAGTGCATTTTAAAATCATGCTTGCCGCGGGCTATTTCCAAAGCCCTCTTTTCTATGGTTGGAAAATCTTTTTCCGACACTGTGTGCTCACCAAAATCAACATCATAATAGAATCCGTTTTCTATAGCAGGACCTATTGTGAGTTTAGCCCCAGGATATAATTCTTCCAAGGCTTGCGCTACAATATGCGAAGAAGAATGCCAAAAAGCCTTTTTGCCTTCATCATTGTTCCATGTATATAGGATTAAGGAGCCATCTTGATTTAATGGCGTAACGGTTTCAACGATTGTATCATTGAATTTGGCCGAAATAACGTTCCGTGCCAGGCCTTCACTTATGCTCTTGGCAACATCCATGGCGGTACTTCCTTTGCTGTACTCCTTAATGGTTCCGTCTGGTAAAGTAATCTTGATCATGTGTCTATTATAACAATAAGTTCGCAAAGATACTATCTAGTATTCATGCGGGCAATATATATAGGTATGTTTTTAGAGCGTTACCCAGCTCCTTAAATGCTGGGTCGGGCCATACATTATATCCCTTACTTCGTGCGGGGATGCCATTACTGTCCCTAACGCGAAAAAAATACTTTGAAAATTCTTGTATAAATCGATGTAATGGGTTATATTTAATACCCTTTTTTAAAATTTATTTGGCCATAAGACCTTATAGAATAAGGGTTTGTCTAATTGGTGAAAAAAAAAGATTAAAAAAGTTCGCAATTGTAGCAACAATTTAAAAAACCATCTTATATTTGCACCCGCTTTGAGGCTGAGGCCTTGGGTTAGGAG
>CBDUKE010000086.1:0-12822 GCA_965367725.1 uncultured Maribacter sp.
GTAGCATTCCAGTTTTCTTGTTCTATTTCCTTAAAAACGTGTTCTATTTTAAAGAGTGAATTACCCAACACCTCAACATCTTTCAAAATATCAGCATACCAATCTTTTTTTTGAATATAAGCTTGAATGCCTGTTTCATTCTCAACAAAACTCTCAAAACCAGCTTCGCCCAACTCGGCAATCAGAATATCCGCTCCAGGCTGAAGTGGTGTGATACTAAAATCGTATTCTATGTAAATCGTATTGGACATTAAATATTTTAAAGAATAGAATGCCCCTTAAAAATGATTTTAAGGGGCAATTATATACGGTTAGTTTCGGAATTAAATTGCTTTGATAATAGCGAAGAAATCATCTGCTACCAATGCCGCGCCACCAATGAGTCCACCGTCAACATCTGGTTTGGAGAAAATCTCCTCCGCATTACTAGGTTTTACACTACCACCATAAAGAATGGAAACATTGTCAGCTATAGTTTGATCAAAGGCAGCTGCAATGGTCTTACGGATAAAAGCATGCATTTCCTGTGCTTGCTCGGGAGAGGCGGTTTCACCAGTACCAATGGCCCATACAGGTTCGTATGCCAAGATAAGGCTACCCCATGCACTTGCATCCAATCCAAACAATGCATTCTTTAATTGGCTTTCAACTACCTTGAAATGATTGCCCGATTTACGGTCTTCCAATTCTTCACCAAAACAGAACATGATTGTCATTTTATGCGCTAATGCTGCTTTGACTTTCTTCTCTAAAATTTCATCGGTTTCACCAAAATAGGCCCTTCTTTCCGAGTGTCCTAAGATGACAGTTTTAATTCCTATATTCAATAACATGTCTGCCGATATTTCACCTGTATAAGCTCCACTCTCAGCATAATGCATATTTTGGGCTATTACTTCAATCTTAGAACCCTTTAATTGGCTAACGGCACTTGCCAAATTCACGAAGGTTGGTGACACCATGACCTTTGCATCTGTTTCTGGCAATTTTGCAGAAAGCTCCTTCAATAATACATCGGTTTCTGCCATATTCTTATTCATTTTCCAGTTCCCTGCTACTATTTTGTTTCTCATGACTTTTTCTTTAAGTTGTTTTAATATCTCTATATGCTAGTCTTAATAGCATTATTTATTTTACAAGTTTTCACGACATCTTAAATCATGCCTTTAATCAAAATTTAAATCGTTTAAATCATTAAAATGCACTTTTTGCTTAATGGTCCCCTTTTCTAAAACCAAAACACCAGGATTAGAGCGGACTATTGTTTTAAGAGTGGTTTCATCAGTGAAATAAAATTGGGTGTCAAGATTAAAATCCTTTACCAATTTATTCGTTTGATCGGGACCCGAAGCAGACATTCCTATGACTTTGAATCCACCTTTTTTTGCTTTAGTTATCACCTCTGACAATTCTGGAAAGGACTTGTAGTTGCTTTTACGCAAATCATAGGCGACGATCATCATTAACTTCGGCTCTTGTAATAGACTGGAAGCATAGTCCTCACCATCTTGCTCGATGGTGAAATCATGAATTGGTGGTTCATATCCTTTTTCAATTTCGGTAGTTTCAACATCAATGAATTCACCGTCGACTGTAGGGTAATCACCATTGGTCACAAACACTTTTTCCTCACCATTCACATTAAATTTCCAAGCATAATCGAAAACAGGTTTTTGGGCATCATCGGGCATTTCCATTCCGTCTATAATATTGGCCCCAATTTTATAGGGTCTAAAGTCAATTGCCGGAAGGTGTCTTAAAACATAATTAGCGAATACAACACAAATCACTAATGAGGTCGCAGTAATAACCCGTTTCGTATTAGACCCAAAAATAGGTCTCACATATTTTTTCCCAATGAATAATATCATAATAAACACCAATAATATCACATCCTTGGAGAACGATTCCCACGGTGTCAACTTAACCGCATCACCAAAACAACCACAATCGGTTACCTTATTGAAATAAGCCGAATAGAAGGTCAAAAAAGTAAAAAACACAATCATCAAGAGCAAACTCCATAAAGTGAACTTTGCCCTAAAACCAATCAAAAGCATGACCCCTAACAACACCTCGAATATTACAACGAATAGCGAAACTGCCAACGCATAAGGCATTAAAAAGGGAAGGTCAAGAACCCCCTGACTAAAGTATTCCTCCAATTTAAATGAAAAGCCAACAGGGTCATTCAGTTTAATAAAACCGCTAATTATAAATAAAACCCCAACAAATATTCTGGAAAAAGCAACTAGGTATTTCATTTATAATTTTCGTTTAAATGAATCATTGCAAATATTGCATAATTTACCATATCTTGATAATTGGCATCAATGCCTTCACTGACCAAGGTTTTACCTTGGTTATCCTCAATCTGTTTTACTCGTAAAAGTTTTTGTAAAATTAAATCGGTCAAGGAACTTACGCGCATATCGCGCCAAGCTTCCCCATAGTCATGATTTTTATCTTCCATGAGCGATTTTGTTTTCATCGTATGTTCATCGAAAAGTCTCAAAGCCTGCTCAGCTGATAAATCAGGTTGGTCAACCACACCTTTCTGCAGTTGTATAAGCGCCATAATGGAGTAATTGATGATTCCAATGAACTCCGAACGCTCATCTTCATCTACTTTCTGAACCTCATTTTCCTGAAGCCCCCTTATGCGCTGAGCTTTAATGAAAATCTGATCTGTTAAGGAAGGTAACCTAAGAATACGCCAAGCACTGCCATAATCTTTCATTTTTTTTTGGAATAAATCCCTACAAATCTTTATAACGGCATCGTATTGTTCGGATGTTTGCTGCATGTAGTTTTACTAATTTGCGTAAATTTCGCCTAAAATATTGAAAACATCAAAGTTCGTGTTTTAAAGTTGGTTTATCAAACTTTATAATGTCAACTTTGAAGCTTAATCCAAGCGTATGACCCTGAATTGCAATGGTAAACTTATAGATTTATCCACCCCAAAAATAATGGGCATACTGAACCTTACCCCCGATTCATTTTTTGATGGAGGAAAACATAGCGATGCAAAGCGCATATTGATCCAGGTTGAGAAAATGCTCAATGAAGGAGCCACTTTCATTGATGTAGGCGCTTACAGTTCAAGACCTGGAGCAGCTTTCATTTCTGTAGAGGAAGAATTGTTGAGAATAGTCCCCATTATTAAATTGATAATCGAGGAGTTTCCTGAGGTTATTTTGTCGATTGATACTTTTCGGAGTAAGGTAGCAGATGCTTGTTTGATTGAAGGTGCAGCAATAATCAACGATATTTCGGCGGGCATCCAGGACAATGAAATGTTCAATATAATCTCAAAACATGGGGTGCCTTATATTATGATGCACATGAAAGGTACACCACAAAATATGCAGCAAAACACTGATTATGATGATTTATTGATAGCTATTTTATATTATTTCTCAGAACGAATTGCCAAAGCTAAAGAACACCATATTAATGACATTATTATTGACCCTGGATTTGGCTTTAGCAAAACCTTGGAACAGAATTATGAGCTATTACAAAAATTGGACTTATTGCAGTCTCTTGACCATCCTATATTAATAGGTCTTAGCAGAAAATCAATGATCTACAAGGTTTTGGACAATACTCCCCAAGATGCACTTAATGGTACGACTGCATTGAACATGCTTGCCCTACAAAAAGGAGCCAATATTCTTAGGGTTCATGATGTTGCTGCCGCTATGGAATGTGTTAAATTAAATGAACATCTTATCTAATACTTTGATAACTTCTTTGTTCATCAAATTTTGTTAATTTTACAAAAACGGCTAGGATTGGATTTTTTGAATTTTCTCGACTTTAAGATTACCGATATCATCGACATTATCTTAGTCGCCGTACTGCTGTATTACATCTACAAACTCGTTCGCGGTTCGGTTGCAATTAACATATTCATTGGTATAGTTATTATTTGGGGATTTTGGAAACTCACCGAGCTACTTGAAATGGAAATGATAAGTAGCATGGTAGGTGGTTTTATGTCGGTAGGATTAATTGCTCTTATCATCGTATTTCAACAAGAAATCAGGAATTTTTTACTGATGATAGGGTCTACCAACTTTACAAACAAACGTAATTTTATTCACCGCTTTAAATTTTTTCGCCCTGAGGGAATGGCTACCAGTAACGACATTGATGCCATTTTACGTTCTTGTGAAATTATGGCAAATTCAAAAACAGGTGCTATCATTGTTATAAAAAGAAACAATTCCTTGGATTTTGTAAAGTCAACAGGGGACAAGATGTATGCTGAAGTGAACCAACCCATCTTAAGAAGCATATTCTATAAAAACAGTCCGTTACATGATGGTGCCACGATAATAGAGAATAATTATATCGTTGCCACTCGAGCAATTCTTCCAGTATCCAACAATCGAAATATTCCGCTTCGTTTCGGGTTACGACATAGGGCTGCTGTTGGTATAACCGAAAGGACCGATGCATTAGCCCTGGTGGTAAGTGAAGAAACCGGTACTATTTCTTATATCAAAAATGGGGAGTTCTTCTTATTCAAAGACATTACTGAACTTGGGAATATGATAAAAGAAGATTTAATTTAGGCAACTTCCTCTTCCATGAACTGGGCTTCATATAGGTTATTATAGTAACCCCCAATTTTCAATAATTGCTTATGGGTGCCGGATTCAACAATTTTACCAGAATCCATCACCAAAATCTTATCAGCCTTTTTAATAGTGGCCAAACGATGTGCAATAATTATTGACGTTCGTCCTTCAGTGATTTTTTCTGTAGCACGTTGAATTAATTTTTCTGAATATGTATCAACCGATGAAGTAGCTTCATCTAAAATCAGAATACTAGGATTACTCACATAAGCCCTTAAAAACGCAATGAGCTGTCGTTGACCACTAGACAACATGGAACCACGTTCCTTTACATTATATTCATAGCCCCCAGGTAAACTATCAATGAATTCATGAACCCCAATTTCCTTCGCTGCCTGTTCTATAGTTTCAATGGTTATGGAGTCGTTCTTTAGAGAAATATTATTGGCAATGGTATCTGCGAAGAGGAATACATCTTGTAAGACTACTGCAATATGTGATCGCAATGATGCCAATTTATAATCCTTACTATCGATACCATCAATTAATATTTGCCCTGAGTTTATCTCATAGAAACGATTCAATAAATTTATGATGGTCGATTTTCCTGCGCCTGTTGCCCCAACTATCGCAATGGTTTCACCCGCTTTAGCATCAAATGAAATTCCATGCAATACTTCTTCTCCCTTTAAATATCCAAAATGTACATTTGAGAATTTAATATCACCTTTTACCTTAGCTTTCACTACAGTTCCTAAATCGTCAATATTACTTTCAGTATCCAGAATCGAAAAAACCCTATTGGCCGCAACCATTCCCATTTGTAACGTATTGAACTTATCGGCAATCTGCCTCAGGGGTCTAAAAAGTATTTCAATACAAAGTATATATGCAAAGATGGTCCCAGCCGCGTTATCTGAAATATTGGCCACATTCTGAAGCCCACCATACCAAACGACCAAACCTATTGCCACGGAAGAAACAATTTCAGCGATTGGAAAGAAAATGGAATTGTACCAAACCGTTTTTAACCAAGCAGCCTTATGTTTTTCATTGATTTCCCTGAATTTGTCACTTTCTATTTGCTCCCTAGTAAATAGTTGCACTATTTTCATTCCTGTAAGCCGCTCTTGAACGAACGAATTTAAATTCGATACTTGCGCCCTCACCTCAATAAAAGCAACTTTCATGGCCTGCTGAAATAATCGTGTGGCATATAGAATGATAGGGAGAAGTGCAAAAACTATCAATGCCAACTTCCAGTTCAAATAAAGCATTAATGCCCCTGCAGCAAACATTTTCAACAAATCGGCAACTATTACGAAAAAGCCTTGGCTGAAAATCTCACCAATTCGTTGCATATCGGCAACAGCCCTAGTTACCAAAACCCCTAGTGAAGAAGTATCGAAATATTTCATTCTAAAATTCAGCATATGTTCAAATAATTTTATCCGAACATCCTTAATTACCGATTCGCCTAACCAATTCGCATAATAATTGAATAACAGCTGGCATATAACTTGAGCCAGCAATACACCCAACATGGCCAAAGCCAGAAAAAGCAATTTTTCTGCATCAGATTTCATAATGGCCTCATCAATAAGCTCTCGTAATAAAAAGGGGGTCATAACGGCAAAAGCAGATAGCAGAATCGCAGACAATGCTACTCCATAAAAAGTAATTTTATAGGGGCGTGAATATGCCAATAAACGCTTGAACAAGCCAGTATCAAATGCCTTTCCTGATGCTTTACTCATGTTTGATTATCGTCTTTGGGTAAACAATTTTTGTCAAATATAATCCTTTTGCAGGGACAGAAGCTCCAGCTTGTGCCCTGTCTTTACTCTTCAAAATGCGCTGAACGTCATCCAAATTGGATTTGCCATTCCCAACATTGAGGAGCGTGCCCACAATGGCCCTTACCATATTCCTCAGGAAACGATCAGCTGAAATCGTGAACACCAATTTATCTTTTTCAATGGTCCATACTGCTTTTCGCACATCACATAGGTAGGTATACACATCGGTATTCGATTTTGAAAAACATTCAAAGTCTTTGTGTTCCAAAAAAAGTTTGGCTGCGGCATTCATGGCATCAATATCAAGCCTTTGCTTAACATAATGCGCCCTATCATGATAGAATGGATTCTTCTTTTGTGTTATCCAATATTCATAGGTACGTTCTGTAGCGTCAAAACGAGCATGCGCTTCTTTATGAACTTGAAATATTTCTTTCACTGCAACATCATCTGGCAAGAAAGCATTTGTGCGAAACACTAAATCCTGAAGGTCAATTTCATGTTCAAAATCAAAATGGGCGAACATTTCTTTGGCATGTACACCTGCATCAGTTCTTCCGGCACCCACTACATCAACTGACATCCTTAAAAGTTTAGAGAGCGCATCTTCCAATACTTCTTGAACGGTAATAGCATTAGGTTGGTTTTGCCAACCATGATAAGACTTACCGAAGTATGAAAAAGCAATAAAATATCTCAAGTGAATCCTTTATTTTTGTAGGGCTTAAATATACTTCCTTCCAACTAAAAAGGCACCGAATAGCCCTATTTTTAAGCTTAATTTAAGTTTTATGACCAAAATTCTTTTGTTGTCGGATACCCATGGCCATATTGATGACGCTATTTTAAAATATGCCAAGCAAGCCGATGAAGTTTGGCATGCAGGTGATATTGGTAGTTTAAGGGTAACAGATACGATTGAAAAAATAAAACCACTTAAAGGTGTATATGGCAATATTGATGACCATATACTTCAAAAAGAATTTCCATTGAACAATCGGTTCATGTGTGAGGGAGTTGATGTTTGGATTACCCATATTGGTGGATACCCGCCCAATTACAACGCAAAAGTCAAGTTAGAAATCAAAGCTAACCCACCAAAATTGTTCATTTGTGGTCATTCGCACATTCTCAAAGTCATGTGGGATAAAAAACTGAATGTGCTTCATATGAACCCCGGTGCTTGTGGTAAGCATGGTTTTCATCAAGTACGTACCATGCTGCGATTTGTAATTGATGGTGAAGATATCAAGGATCTTGAGATCATTGAATTGGGAAAGCGCTGAATTGATGCCTTATCACTGTTTAATCCATTCAAAAACGCAAAAAACCCTGATGCTTCCATCAGGGTTTACGCACTAATACTACTAAGATGTTAGGTTTAACGCAAACGATCAACAGATTTTACAAGATCTTCATCCTTCTTTATAGCTCTGTTGGCCAGAACTAAAAAAACGATAGAAAATACAGGAATCAACATCCCAATACCCTTCTCTGAAACCAATGTTTCTCCGGATAAGTTTAGCGATCGGTAAACGAAAAATCCTAGTAAAAAAAGATTCAATATCATGTTCAATCTGTTGAAAACAAATTGACTTTGTCTATTCTTAAATAGTAAGATTGCAATTATGGCCAATGCTGCTGAAACATAGAAAGAAATCATGGCAAGCAGTTCAGTTTGCGCAAAAACCTCATTTCCTTCAGCATTAGTCCAAAGATTCAGCCACATTGGCAAAAGGGCACCCAAAAAGGCCACTACCAATAAAAAAACCGATTGAATTCTTTGAATCATTGCTTTTATTGCATTTGAAAGGGCAAAAATACATGTCTTTTAAAAAATATCCCTGTATTATTGAAAATAATTTGTAATATTGTGTCGTTATTAGTTATATCACTTGCCAATAAGGGGATTCTTTCCCCCGTAATGCCCAAATAACAATACACTTCTTAATTTTCTAAAGACGTATAATTTATACCATATTTAATGTTTGAGATTTCAGATTTAAAATCGAAAAAACTTCCTGAGTTACAGGAAATAGCCAAGGGATTGAAAGTTCCCAAATTAAAGACCTTAAAAAAATTGGATTTGGTCTACCAAATTTTAGACCTCCAGGCCGCTAATCCTAAGGCAACCGCAGAAATTACTGCTCCGCCCGCAGAAAACAAACCAACACCAAGACCAAAAAGGTCGCGCGTAGCCCCTGAAAAGAAAACGGAAAGCCCTAAGACGGAAAATCCTAGGACGGAAAATACCAAAACGGAAACAACAGCTACTTCCAATACACCCGTAAAAAGGGAACCAAAAGAGGTTCATAGGCCTAATCCGAGGCCCAACCCCAACCAAAATGCAAAGAAAGACCCCTCAAAAGGTCAGCAACAACATAAAAGTCCAAATCCTAAAAAACCCCATCATCAAAAAAATGGGCAGGATAAGCGTAGCAGTAATTTTGACAAAGATCTTAAGAACCGTTATAAGGAACCTGAATTTGAATTTGATAGCATTATTGCAAGTGAGGGTGTCTTGGACATAATGCAAGATGGTTATGGCTTTTTAAGGTCATCTGATTACAATTACCTTTCATCACCTGATGACATTTATGTATCCCAATCGCAGATCAGGTTGTTTGGTTTAAAAACAGGTGATACTGTTTTAGGAAATGTGCGTCCACCGAAAGAAGGTGAAAAGTACTTCCCGTTGATAAAAGTTAATAAAATCAATGGTATAGATCCACAAATAGTTCGCGACAGGGTTTCTTTTGAGCATTTAACGCCATTGTTCCCAGATGAAAAATTCAATCTTTCTGAACGTCAGGCCAGTAAATCAACACGTATTATCGATTTGTTCTCCCCTATTGGGAAGGGACAAAGAGGTATGATCGTCTCTCAACCTAAAACAGGTAAGACGATGTTGTTGAAGGATATTGCCAATGCCATTGCGGCCAATCATCCTGAAGTATACTTAATTGTATTACTGATAGATGAACGCCCTGAAGAGGTTACCGATATGCAACGAAATGTTCAAGGCGAAGTAGTTGCTTCCACTTTTGATAAGGAAGCGACTGAACATGTGCGCGTTGCCAACATTGTACTGGAAAAGGCAAAGCGATTGGTTGAATGTGGTCATGATGTAGTTATTCTATTGGACTCAATTACGCGTTTGGCACGTGCTTATAACACAGTACAACCTGCTTCTGGTAAAGTATTAAGTGGTGGTGTTGACGCCAATGCGCTGCACAAACCAAAGCGTTTCTTTGGTGCCGCACGTAATATAGAAGGTGGTGGTTCATTAACGATCATAGCAACGGCCTTGACTGATACTGGATCTAAGATGGATGAGGTGATTTTTGAGGAATTCAAAGGAACAGGTAACATGGAGCTTCAATTGGATCGTAAGATCAGTAATCGAAGAATATTCCCTGCAATTGACCTTACTTCTTCAAGCACGCGTAGAGATGATCTTCTATTGGACGAAAGCACTATTCAACGCATGTGGATCTTACGGAAGTACCTTGCTGACATGAATCCTATTGAAGCGATGGAGTTTATTGAACAACGAATAAAACAAACCAAGAACAACGAGGAGTTCCTGATGACTATGAATCAATAGCCACTATAAAATAAATCTTAAAATCCCAATGGTATAAAGCTATTGGGATTTTTTTTTGACATCCTCCAAAAGTTGATTTATAAAATCATTTCCAATTTTAACATAATAGGGTTATTTTAATATCTTTATAAGGCAAAGAATGCTCTCCCCCAGTTTTTTTTGCATGAACATTTTATACCAGTTTATAAGCAAACCGGTATTTTAACCTAAAATCCTAGTTATGATCAAAGCAAAAAAAACCTTGTTTAGCTTAATAGTGCTTTCCACTTTTATTTTCAGTTTTAACAGTTGTGCCGAAAAAAAAGAAAAAGAACAAGAAGATACACCAGAAGTATTGGCACCAGCTCAAATTGTTCCCGTTGTTCAGGCAAAGGATATGTATGACAACTACTCCAATCGCAGAGTACCGTTGATTCAGCATTATGAGGATTCAATCAATCGGACTTGGTACAACGATAAAATTCGGCAAAACCAGGAAGGCAAAAAGGCGGTTGATATGGCAAAGGAAGAAAAACCATTTGATGTTGCCCGTTATGTATCCTATGATTATAAAACCATAAAACAGTATTTGGCGTTTATTGAGCAGGAAGCTAAAAAGGCCAATGTTGAAATTTCTGGCTTACGTTTTTATTTTTCGAATTATCCAAAAGGTCCAAATTTTGAAAATGGGGATGCCATCGTTCACCCCAGACAGAATTCCATTATGCTATCCCCAACCTTAAAAAAAGGGGATAGGGATTATCTTTTCTATATTGATGGCACCGAAGCAAAACAGGAACCAGTTTTACTTTCGGATAGTTTTGGATTGGTTAAAGGTCAAGGAATGGGTGTTATTGGCAATAGTGACAATAAATCGTATGCTTCTTTTATACCCAGTCTCACTAAATCAACAACCAATACAACTTTGAATGCAACTTTCTATGCGGGTACAAGTCTTACCATGAATAAAGGTGGAAGTGCGCCACCACCTTATGCGGAGAATTAATATCCTTTACTAACAAACACAAAAATAACAAACACAAAAAAACTCTTGAAATTGTGCTCCAGACATTAAAAGAAAACTTTTATCTAATACTATATGGTATTACATGGATTCTTTCTATTGTTAAATTACCTAAGTATTTTGATTCTTTCTTAAAATTTCTACCAGTTATTTTTGGATATACGTTATGTACTGAAGTGCTAGGAATATTAATCTATAACTTTGATGATTTCAGTTTTTTTACGTTGGAAAAATATTCATACTATAATGTAATTCTTTATAACATTTATGATTTGGTTTTTTTTCCCTTTTTCTTTTATGTCTATTGGAGTGCCATATCAAATAATAAAATGAAATCCGTTATTAAATTCGGTGCCTTGTTATTTATACTGTCCTTTTTTTTGAATGCAATTATTACTGACCCGCTAAAGAATGAAATGTGGTATGCTTATATAATTGGCGCAACCTTGCTAATTATATCTATTCTAGCCTATTTGAATTACCTACGAAGCAATGAGCAAACATCACTTATTTCATCAAATCTTCTTTTTTGGATTAGTATTGGTCTTTTGATTTTTCATATCGTTTATTTACCAATTACAATTATCAAGAACATTGGTTTAGAATTAAAAATGGAAGATTTCTCGTATCTTAAACATACGCAGTTAATCATTATCACTGTAATGTATTCTTGTATTATTCTGGGATTTATACTTATGAGAAGAATACGATCGGAAGAAGTATGAAACACAACTATTAGCTGTTTAAATCTTAAGGCTTTTGAAGTAAAAGAATATGGGCAATGAAATTAAAGACTTCTTAGTTGGCAATTATTTTATGCTTTTCTATGCCTTGGCTTTTATTTTTTCAATGGTTCGTTATAGCAAGTACTATCACACTGTTTTAAAATACCTGCCAATACTTATAGGATATACATTAATAACAGAAGTTCTTGGTTTCCTAATTAGGGATTATGATACCATTCAGATAGTTTATATTGATGAATACTCCTATTACAATCATTTGATTTTCAACCTTTTTGATGTTATTTTCTTTTTATATTTCTTTTATGTTTATAGAAATACAATATCCAGCCCTAAATTTAAGAATTGGATAAAATATGGGGCGATACTATTTATAATGTGTAGTATCATTAATCCATTCTTTCAGGATTTTCTACTTTACCCCCAATTGTTGGCGTCAACAATTGGCTCAATTGTGCTGATCTTTTCAATACTTTTATATTTTCTTGACAAGAAGGCTATTGTGAATGTTCCAAATCGCCAAAACCTTTTGTTTTGGATAAGTTGGGGGCTACTGTTTTTTTATACATTTTATCCCTTCATTTTACTCCTTGGCTATTTTGATGATGAGCTATACAAACAATTTCATGTTAGAATGGTGCAACACATATTGATTGCCGTTATGTATTCTTGTTTTATTCTAGGCTTTATTCTAATGAGGCGCATCAGGCCTTTGGATGATATGTAAAACAAAAAAGCCCTGACAATACTGTCAAGGCTTTTTTAAACATTTTATAGTAGAATTACAAGGCAGCTATGTGCTTTGTCAATTTACTTTTTAAGTTGGCAGCTTTGTTGGCGTGTATTATGTTACGCTTGGCCAATCTATCAATCATACTAACAACCTCAGGCAATAATTTCTCAGCATCTTTTTTCTTCTCTTCGCCACGTAATTTCTTTATAGCATTACGGGTAGTTTTATGCTGATATCGGTTACGCAAACGAACTGCTTCGTTTCTTCTAATTCTCTTTAATGCTGACTTGTGATTTGCCATTTTCTCTTTTGTTATGTTTTTTAGGATACTTAATCCTATTTTTT
>CBDUKE010000087.1:0-12745 GCA_965367725.1 uncultured Maribacter sp.
TTTAAAGAAGTCATTATATAATGGCCAGTTATCGAAACCATCCATTTCTTTGATCTCTTTCTTAAAAGCATCTTCATGAATCAGTTCATCGGCCTCGGGTCTGATCTCTCCAGCGATATAATGAATAGGAATGTTCGGGTAGATACTTTTAAAGGTTTTGGCATACTTTTCAGCTTCAACAGTAATTCCGTCAATAGTAAAATAGAAAGTAATAAAAGCAACACCTCCTTTTTCTAGATGACTGTCAAAGGCCTTTGCATCGCCTTTAAAAGCAGCTTTTGACGGTTGTTCTTTAAATCGATCAATAAACAAGCCGAGGTCAAACCATGTATTGATCTTTTGTTCTTTTAATTCCTGTAAAATGTTGTCAATTTTGGCCAATAGTTTAGTTTTAGGCCCAGATTTTCAGATTTAATAACGAAACAATTCACTTAATTTCTCTTCGAGTACATCAAATGAAAAATACTTTTTACCCAGGTTATAGTTATACTCCCCAATTTCGTTACAAAGCTCCACATTATATATGATATCAGTCATGTTTTTAATTTTATCATCTGTTAATTGACTGTCTTCCAACATTACTGTTTTAAATCCCTTATTACCAATATCTTGCATGTATACGGGTTTGTAGTTATTTACAAAGATGGGTTTTTTAGCAAGTACAGCTTCTATAAAGGCATTTCCAAAACCTTCATAAGTACTGAAATACGTACAAGCCCTTCCGTGTGCATAAACATCTGAAAGATCTTTATGGTCACGTACCATATGTGATGCGAAAATCACCTGGCTACCCAGGTTTAGATCGTGAATTTGATCTACAATTTCATTATAGTATTCCTGATTTTGATCATCATTAGCATTTCCTGTAATGATAAGCTTTACCTTTTTGTCGTTCAATTTTTCAATTAATGAAACGGCTGTTTCTATCCCTTTTCTGCGTACTATGCGTGTTACTTGTAACAAAGCAATCTCATCTTCTGCCACCCCAAGATCTCTTAGAAAGTAACTGTTTTCTTTATTTGGAACGCCATAGGCACGGTCAAAATCCATAACATTAGGAACCAATGTGGCATCGAGATTAAATCTATTCGCAAATGTCTCTACACCAAAAGTGTTTATCACGGCATGTCTTACATCTGGCAACAGTAAAGGGAAAGTCTCATCAACAAGAGTATTGAGCTCAGGATGAATAGAAACATAACGATTACCTCTTTCCCAATGAAAATCATGGTCATGGGTAACAATTGGTAAACCAGTGTTTATAACTAGTTTTTTAATGGCTACCCCCATAGAAAGGTGACTGGGTAAGGCGGAAGCATTTTCTGAAAGCAGGACTTCAATTTTATTGGAACGAACCCAACGATTTAATTTCTTTTCTATCATATTAGAGGTATTCTCAATATGATCAAGTAAAGGACCGACCTCTTTATCTGGTTGATAAAAAGCCTTCCGTTGTTCCCATTTCACTGCAGGTGAGAAAAATGAAAGTCCTGGAAAACGAGTATGGTATTGACGGTCCATTTTCCAGAATTCGAATTCACCGGAAATAACAAACACTTCATGTCCAAGCCGTTTTAATACGACTATCCATTTCTCTGTTTCAAGAGCCACCCCGTCTACACCACCAATTCTTCCAATTATAATACCTATTCGCATACCCGATTTATCTAGAGTTCTAACGCCGCCAAATATACATTATTATAGGAATGTAAAAATGTTTTTTACAATGAGAAAAATAATATCCCCAAGGGTCTTCAGATATCTATTCAAGAATATTCATCGCCTGTTTCATTTCAAATCCAATAAGGAGGATAGGAGGTCAAAAAATGCGCAGTTGTTACACTGCCAATAAAATGGCTACATAATGACAAACAGCGGCTGCCAGAACAAAAAAATGCCAGACGGCATGGTTGTATGGATATTTTTTCCACAGGTAAAAGATAACGCCCAAAAGGTAAAGCCCACCTCCAATAAGGATCATGGTCAATACCTCAATAGGGATAGTTTCAAAAAAAGTACGGCCGCCTACTATCATAATGCATCCCATTGCTATGTAAACAAACGTCGAAATAATATCCCATTTGCCAGTAAAAAAGATTTTAAAAACGATTCCCAAGGCAGTCAGGCCCCACAATACGGATAGCAAAGTGATGCCAAAAGCATTATTCATATAAATTAATAAAAATGGAGTATAAGTGCCGGATATTAGGAAATAAATGCTGATGTGGTCAAGGATTTCAAATATGCGCTTTGCCTGAGCATGTTGAAATCCGTGGTAGAGTGTGGAAAAAGTAAAAAGTTGTAAAAAACAAAATCCATATATAGCTGCGCCGATAACGCCTGGTGTATTATTACTTTTTATGGCAAAGGCTATTAGAATAGGAATACTCACGATGCCAAAAATAATACCAAAGCCATGTACGATACTGTTTACGAGTTCTTGCTGAATTTGTGTATTTGGTTTCGGAGCTTGCATGAAAATGAATTGAGGCGATGTATTGTCAATTTACAACTTTTGCTAAGTTACCAAAATCGATGCAGATTTTTAATTCTATTGGCGGTACTACCTACAATTTTACGTCAAACTATAATCGCCTAAATAATATGGTATACTAAATGACACCTTTTAGTAAACTTTTCAAAATGCCATGGATAAGTCCAATTAAACAGTAATTTTACCTAGACCAATGACGATGAAAACAGGGTGAAATAGTCTAAGTAGTTTTCAAAGTTCTTATTTCACTAAATTAGAAATCTCTTTTAACGTAAAAACTGTGAACCACACTGGCAAGGTCGAGTAGTGCGATGTATAACATCGAATGAATTAAAGGCTTTTCGTCAAATTCAGTGAAGGAATAATTAACCATTTCAAATTAATAGGAAAACATATAGCTTGAATGAAAGACACAAAAGAAGGTGAGAGACTCAATGCGCATTACTCCGAACAAAAAGATTGGCTCAAATGGGGCCCCTATTTAAGCGAACGACAATGGGGTACTGTGCGAGAGGATTATAGCCCTAATGGAGACGCATGGAATTATTTTCCACACGATCACGCCAGAAGTAGAACTTACCGTTGGGGCGAAGATGGTATTGCGGGTATTTCCGATCGTTATTGTAACATCTGTTTTGGGGTAACTCTTTGGAACGGGAAGGACCCAATTTTAAAGGAACGTTTGTTCGGACTTTCAGGGCCAAGGGGAAATCACGGTGAAGACGTTAAAGAACTTTACTTCTACTTGGAGAATACCCCCTCTCATTCGTATATGAAACATCTGTACAAATATTCACAGAACGAGTTTCCATATTTAAAACTAGTTGAGGAAAACAAAAAAAGAGGTAAGGACGAACAGGAATATGAACTGCTCGATACGGGAATTTTTGACAATAATGAATACTTTGATGTCGTTACTGAATACGCCAAGGCGGATGGGGAAGACCTATTGATAAAAATATCAATTAGCAACCGAGGACCGAAAGTTGCCCCGGTATATCTTTTACCTACTTTATGGATACGAAATTTCTGGAGCTACGGGGGTATGGACGAAAAACCGTTAATCAAAAAGGCAAAGGGAAAAGAGCCGTCTTTTGTTTCCATCAAGCATTCTTATGTTGGTGATTACCAGCTCTATTTTGAAAAACCATCAAAACTTTTGTTTACCGAAAACGAAACGAATCGTGAAAAGATTTTCGATGACAAAAATGACCATCCATTTAAAAAAGACCTTTTCCATGATGCGGTTGTAAGAAACGATTATTCGTTAACGAATAAGAAAGAAGAAGGAACCAAATTTGCACCGCTCTATAAATTGACACTTAAAGCGGGAGAGACACAGACCATTAAATTAAGATTAACAAAAGAAACCCTCGGAACACCCTTTGATAAAAATTTTGAAGCTGTTTTTTCGGATAGGAAAAAAGAATCACAGGAATTTTTGAATGGGATAACCCAAAAATCCTCTACAGAACAGCGGGAAATTCAAAAACAGGCGTTTGCCGGAATTCTTTGGTCAAAACAATACTACAATTATGATGTAGAGAAATGGTTAAAGGGCGATTCAATTGATATGCTGCCACCAGAACGAACCCATGGGAGAAATAGTAATTGGAAAACCTTGCGCACCCACGATATCCTTTCCATGCCTGACACTTGGGAGTATCCCTGGTTTGCTGCATGGGATTCGGCCTTTCATTGTGTCACTTTCGCTATGATCGACCCTGATTTTGCCAAGCAGCAGCTACTACTCTTTACCAAGGAATGGTATATGGCGCCCAATGGCCAGATTCCTGCCTATGAATGGAATTTTAGCGATGTAAACCCGCCTGTTCAGGCTTGGGCAGCGATCCACATATATCAAATAGAAGAGCGGAGCAAGGGAAAAGGTGACCTTAAATTCCTGAAGCGAATGTTCAATAAATTGGCACTTAATTTTACATGGTGGGTTAACCGAGCGGATAGATTCAATAAAAATATTTTTGAAGGAGGATTTTTAGGTTTAGATAATATTGGGGTTTTTGATAGAAGTAGTGGAGTTCCAGGTGGTGGAATTTTAGAGCAAATAGATGGGACTTCATGGATGGCGCTTTATTGCCTTAATATGTTGGAAATTGCCCTGGAAATTGCCATAAAAGATGATGCTTTTGAGGATATGGCAATCAAATATTTTGGCCATTTTGTATTTATTGCAGAAGCGTTGAATAAACTAAGAGAAGGTGCTTTGGGTTCTTGGGATGAGAAAGAGGGTTTTTTCTATGACACTCTGGTGCTACCTGATGGAACATCTTTACCGATTAAAGTACGCTCTATTTCAGGATTGTTATCCCTAGCGGCCGTACTGAACATTAGAAAAGAAACTTTGGACAAATTGCCCCGTTTTCGTGGAAGTATGGAGTGGTTTCGAAAATACCGAAAGGAAAATGCCATGTATCAAGTCATGGAAGAATATTCCCCGAATAAGGACGTTCTACTTTCTCTGGTACCTAGAAAACGCATGACTGTTTTGATGAACAGTATCTTAAGCGAGTCGGAGTTTTTGGGCAGCCATGGTATACGCTCTTTATCCAAGGTTCATGAAAAACCATATACAATTCAAATTGATGGGACTACGTACGGTATTGAGTATGAGCCCGCTGAATCCCAAACGAACCTTTTCGGTGGCAACTCTAATTGGCGAGGACCAATCTGGATGCCAATGAACTATTTATTTATTGGCACTTTAAAGGAATATCACAATTACTTTGAAGAACACCTTAAATTTCAATTTCCCTCAGGAAGCGGCAATTATTTGAATTTAAAGCAAATAGGGTTTGAAATTAGCAAAAGGTTGATTGCGATGTTTGAAAAGGATAAAGATGGCAATCGACCTATTAATGCGTTACACCAAGAAAAATATACCGATGAACATTTTAAAGAACTTATTCTTTTTTACGAATATTTTGATGGAAATAATGGCCGTGGTGTGGGAGCATCACATCAAACGGGTTGGACGGCACTAGTAGCTAATTTGATTGAAGAAATCAACCGAGCCAAAAAATAATACCAAAGCCATGTACGATACTCTTTACGAGTTCTTGCTGAATTTGTGTATTTGGTTTCGGAGCTTGCATGAAAATGAATTGAGGCGATGAATTGTCAATTGATCTTTTGCCAAATTGCCAAAATCAGTGCAGATTTTTTAATTCTATTGACGGTACTCTTTACAATTTTACTTCAAACTATAAAACTGGATTGCATATCCATTGGGAAACCGCTTCTGCAAATACAATCCCTATGCGCTTTAGCGCATATTTGGATTTTTGTTTTCCGTATTCTTGTGAAGTAAACTTCAAGCGCTTTGAAAACAAAAATCCCGATGGAGTAAACTCCATCGGGATTGTGCTTGATGTGGGCCCTACTGGATTCGAACCAGTGACCCCCTGCTTGTAAGGCAGGTGCTCTGAACCAACTGAGCTAAGAGCCCTAACGGGGTGCAAATATAGAATAGTTTTCTTTTACCCAAAAGAAAAGATTGAAAAAAATCAAATGACTTCCGCCACTGTAAAATTACTGCCTCCTACAAAAATAAAATCGCTTTTTGATGCGTATTTCCTCGCTTCTTTAAGTGCTTTAGGAACCGAATCATATGAGTCACCCAATAAGCCATGATCATTGGCCTTCTCAACCAAGACGTCTACCTCTAACCCTCTCATAATATTGGGACGGCAAAAATAATAGGATGCACTCTTAGGAAATAGGGGTAGAATAACACCTAGGTCTTTACCCTTTACAAATCCCAATACAATATGCAATTGTTTGAATTTTTGTTGATCCAACTGTTGAATTACATAAGAAAGCCCTTCCTTGTTATGGGCCGTATCGCAAACTATCATTGGTTTTTTGTTCAAAATTTGCCACCTACCTAACAAGCCGGTATTCTTCACCACCTTTTTCAATCCCTTATTAATATGTTTCTCCTTGACCTTGAAACCTTTTAACTCCTTTAAAACAGCAATTACCCCTTTGATGTTTTTACGTTGATAATTTCCAAGTAATGCACTTTTATAATCTTTGAGAATTTCTTGATCAGCAAAAATGAGCTTAGCATTTTTTGATTTTGCATGTGATTTGAAAGTCTCTGCTATTTCTTCTTGGTACTCACTTATTACAACAGGGACATTTTCCTTTATGATGCCAGCTTTTTCATTGGCTATTTTAACCAATGTATCTCCTAACATATCCAGATGATCCATTCCTATATTCGTAATCAGCGATACTTCAGGGGTTATTATATTGGTAGAATCCAATCTTCCCCCTAATCCTACTTCCACCACAGCAATATCAACTTCTTTTTGGGCAAAACAATCAAAAGCCATACCCACAGTCATTTCAAAAAAAGACAATTTGTTTTTCTCAAGAAAAGCTTTGTTTTTATTGATGAAACTTACGACCTGTTTTTTACCTATGGTCTTGCCATCGATTTTGATTCTTTCCCTAAAGTCCTTTAGATGCGGAGAAGTGTAAAGCCCCACTTTATAACCGGCTTCCTGGAGTATTGAAGCCAACATATGGCTGCTGGAACCTTTGCCGTTGGTGCCGGCAACGTGAATGCTTTTAAATTTCGTTTCAGGATTTCCAAGGTATGCAGAAAAAGAAAGGATATTATCCAATTTTCCATTAAAAGCAACTTTCCCTTTGTGTTGATAGACTGGTAGTTGGGTGAACATCCAATTAATAGTCTCAAGATAATTCATCTTTATTGACCTAATTTGAAGTTCACACTCACAAATCCTACTTGTATTGGAGGTGCTTTAGAATCCGGACGCCATTTATGGGATAAAGCAATTCTTTTTGCAGGCTCTAATAAACAAGTTGCATTATTCATTGTTCCCCTAACTCCAGGTTCTGCTTTAGTTACATTGCCATTTCTATCTACTTCTATTCTAACTACAACCATTCCAGCTTCGTTGCAATCCTGTTTAAATATTTTTCTCGTTGGTGTTCCACGACCATTTAAACCATAACCTACTCCTCCACTTCCAGAACCTGGTCCTCCATAATAACTGCTTGCATATGGATCGCCATCTGGTTGACCCTTATCCCCTGGTGTATTATCATCCCCTTCACTACCTGTTGCAGAACCATCAGATTTATTGAGTCCGCCCATTAGTTTATCCAGTTCCGCTTTTTTAGCCTCTTGTTCTTTTCTTTTCTGTTCTTCTGCTTCTTGTTTCTCACGTGCAATCCTATCAGCTTCAGCCTTTGCTTTTTTGACTGCTGCATCTGCCTTACGCTTCGCTTCTTGCTGCTGTTTTATTTTTATGGATTCTTCACTTTCTTGGGTCAAAACTTTCTCGGCAGGCTGCTCCTTCTCAACAACTTCTTCTTGTACTTCCTCCGGTACTGCTTCTTGTACTTCCTCTTCCTGTACGTTGGGTGGCTCAGGAATATCCAAGGGTTCAGATCTTATTTTTTCTTTGGGTTGTTCGTCTCCCATGCCAAATTCCATTACTCCAAAATTCACCGAGATACCATTCTCAATGGGAGGATCCATGTAGGTTAGTCCTATATAAAAAAGCAAAAGTAGAAGCACACTTAACAAGGCTGTTGTAAGTGTAAATGATTTTTTCTTGTGTCTCGTATCTAAAAATGACATTATGCCAATTACGTTTTAAAATGTCGTTTGATCAATTTGAATTATTTTTTGTTTAGATGATACAAAAAATAAAAACATAGCCTAAGCTACGGTATTCTTTTTTGGAGAAACCTGTCTGCCTACAGGCAGGTATAAATAAAAAAGAAGCAATTTATTTGCGTCGTATTAATGCTTAACTGGCATTAGTTGGGTCGCACGGCCAAAATAACCTTATAATTGTTCCTATTGGCAATATCCATAACGTTTACTGCCTCTTTAATGGCAACGCTCTCTTCCGCCCTTAGGATTATTACGGGTTTATCCTGTCCTTCCAGTGCCTTTTTTAATTCAATTTCAATATATTCTCCGTTGATTCTCTCATTATTTACAAAATACTCCAGGTTTTTATTTATGCTAACCGAAACATTTTGGGTATTGGTTGACTTACCTTTCGCCTTTGGCAACAACAAATCCAGTGCATTGGGCGAATTTGCCGTTAACATAAAAAATATCAACAACAAGAAAACGATATCAGTCATAGAGGACATACTGAAGTCTGGACTTACTTTATTTCTTCCTTTTAATTTCATAGTTGAAGACTAAAGAGGTTCGTTCAACAGATCCAGGAATTCTACAGCATTGGCTTCCATTTTATGGATCACCTTATCGGTTCTATTCACCAAATGATTATAACCAATATAGGCGATAATACCAACTATTAGACCTGCAACCGTAGTGGTCATTGCGGTGTAAATACCTGATGCCAAAGAACCCATTTCAGCTTGTCCGCCACTTGTCGCCATTTCATGGAATGCCAAAATCATACCAATTACAGTCCCTAGGAAACCGATCATCGGAGCTGCACCTGCAACAGTGGCGAGCACACTTACGTTTCTCTCCAACTTATAAACCTCCAAGGTTCCGGCATTCTCTATGGCTGTATTGATGTCATCTAAAGGTTTGCCAATTCGTGACACCCCCTTTTCAGTTAACCGTGCAACTGGTGAATCTGTTTGGGCGCATAACAATTTTGCTGCCTCTAATTTACCATTGGTCACATGATCCCGAATTTGGTTCATGAAATTTTTATCGATTTTTGAGGCCGCTTTTATCGCAAAGATTCGCTCAAAATAGATATACAGTGCAACAAATAATAAAACGAATAATACTGATATAATAACGATACTTCCCGTACCGCCGCTAAAGATCAAATCCATGACCGAGAGGGTCTTTTCTTCAGATATAACATTCCCTACTTCAGGGTCTTGAGCCAGGTCTAGTAATAATGACATATAGTTTCTATTCTTAGATTTGCCTTTATAACGGCATTTTATCGATTAAATTATGCGTTAAGCACAAAATCTCGAATTAAAACAAATACGGCTGCACCCGCAACAAAACCGATAAAAGCCAACCACGTAATTTTCTTAAAATACCAGAAGAAATCTATCTTTTCCATACCCATGGCTACAACACCTGCCGCAGAACCAATAATCAACATACTACCACCTGTACCTGCAGAATATGCAATAAAATGCCATAGCGGATTATCTATACTTTCAGAGAACATTCCCATACTTGCTGCAACCAAGGGGACATTATCAATTATCGCAGATCCAACCCCAAAAAGCATTACCACAATATCGGTATTTGGTATCGCGTCATTAAGGGTTCCTGCATAATTAAAGAGATATCCCAAGGATTCAAGTGCTGCAACTGCCAATAGTATTCCCAAGAAAAATAAGATACTGGGTAATTCAATTTTTGATAGTGATGCATGCACTGGGCTATGATGCCCTATGGTATCATGATCTTCACTTTCAACATTGGAAATACTGAATTTTGTTTTACTATAAATTTCCGCAAAAGTAGCTACGATTGCCAAAGATAACATCATACCCACATAAGGAGGTAAATGGGTAATTGTTTTGAAAAAGGGAACAAAAACTATGGCTCCCAACCCAAGATATAACATGGTTGGACCATATTTGTTTTTCAGGACATCTTCTTCCAAAGAACTCTCAATATGCCCCTTAAAGGCCTTATATCTACTGGCAAACAAAACAGGTACTACCATACATACAATTGAAGGAATCAAAACATGTTCTATAAGTTGAAGGGCGGTAACTTTATTCGCTATCCATAACATAGTCGTGGTAACATCCCCTATAGGAGACCATGCCCCTCCGGCATTAGCAGCAATTATAATCATACCTGCAAACCACAATCTTGTATTCCTATCATTTATTACCTTTTGTAAAATGGTAATCAAAACAATAGTAGCAGTTAGGTTATCTATTATCGCTGAGAGTATAAAGGCCAAAATAGAAAACAGCCAAAGGAGTTTTCGTTTGCTCGTAGTTCTAATAAAACCTTTTATGGTTGCAAAACCATCAAAATAATCTATGATTTCAACAATAGTCATTGCACCCAACAAAAAGAACAATATCTCTGCGGTTTTTCCCAAATGGTGCAAGAGAATCTCATCAATATGAGACGGTTCAAGCTCACGCAATTCTGCGTTGACCTCAAATACATCCATATGTGCCAAAGCGATTATAGCCCATAAGATGGCCATCATGGCCAGGGCTGGAATCAGTTTGTCAATTTTAAGATTGTGCTCAAGGGTAATAGCAAGATATCCTGCTAGAAAAACGACAATAATAATGGTCTCCATATTCAGTTGGTTTGGTTTATATTAATTGTTTTAATGCTATTTCAAATCCGGTTTGACTCAAATTTAGTTTTGTATGATTTTGCTTAAAGATATTCAAAATTGCCTTTCTGATGGTATCAGAGGTGTCATTAAATATCAAATCATCATCCATTCCTACCCTTTTTTCCATGAAATAGGCGAAAACCCTTGCCATTCCACAGTTAGAAACAAAGTCAGGAATAAGACTCACTCTCCCATCGGTGTATTCCATGATAGGTCCAAAGAAAATCTCCTTATCCGCAAAAGGAACATTTGCCCCACAGGATATTACCTCCAAACCAGTATCTATCATTTGCGTAATTTGATCCTTGGTTATAAGCCTGGACGCCGCACAAGGAGCAAATATTTCAGTCTGCAAGGTCCAAATTTTTTCGTTGATTTCTTCAAAAGGAATCATTTGGTCGGCACTTGCCATTAAGCTATTATTGTGTTTATTGAGATAAAAATCCTTTACTTCCTCAAATGAAAAACCATCTTCTTTGATTACGCCTCCGGTCCTATCCAATATACCAACTATTCTAGCTCCCATTTGTGCTAAATAAAAAGCCGCTGCACCACCTACGTTTCCAAAACCTTGCACCACAGCCTTTTTCCCCATGACATTACCGCCAAAAATATCGTAGTAGTGCCTAACTGCCTCAGCTACCCCATACCCTGTAATCATATCGGCAACCGTATATTTTCTTGCAACATCAGGAGAATGTACATTACTCTCAAGAGGTTTGATAACTCCTAAACGAAGCTGTCCTATCCTATTGATTTTATCCGCTTCCGTGGGTTTGAAATGCCCGTTGAAAACGCCCTCTTGCGGATGCCATACACCGGCATCTTCTGTAATAGGGATCACTTCATGAATTTCATCAACATTTAAATCCCCTCCAGTACCATAATAACTTTTTAAAAGTGGGGCCACAGCATGGTACCATCTTTCCAAAACTCCCCTTTTTCTAGGATCATGAGGATTGAAATTGATTCCTGATTTAGCACCACCTATGGGCGGACCCGAAACCGTGAACTTCACTTCCATGGTTTTAGCCAAGGAAAGCACTTCGTTAAGATCAAGCCCTTCGCGCATTCTTGTTCCACCACCAGCAGCACCACCTCTTAGTGAATTAATGACCGTCCACCCTTCAGCTTCTGTCTCTGGGTCTTTCCAATTAAAGACTATTTCCGGTTGTTTTTTCTCGTAAGCTTGAAGAAGTTTCTTCATTTTATTTGATTTTAATAGTATTTATGTGACATCGTTTTTAGCTTCATATTCCAAAATTCTAACAAATAATTCCCATAGGGGTTAATGCTGCCTCATAATTTTAGTTTAAATCAAATTGAAGGAATACTTAAAACAAATATAAAATACAGAAATTAAAAAATGGCTATAATCCTATCTAAACTGAAAATAAATAAACAGCTAAAACAACTTTTAAAAGCAACTAAAAATTTATAACATAACTGTATATTTGTTAGGTATAACTTAAATTTTGGTTTATGGATTTCTCCTTATCTGAAGAACAATCAATGATTCAAGAAGCCGCCCGTGATTTTGCTCAAAATGAGCTTTTACCTGGGGTTATTGAACGGGATGACGCACAAAAATTCCCTACTGAACAAGTAAAGAAAATGGGCGAATTGGGTTTTCTTGGCATGATGGTGGACCCGAAATACGGCGGAAGCGGATTAGACACGATTTCTTATGCCCTTGTTATGGAAGAATTATCGAAGGTCGATGCGTCAGCCTCAGTTGTCGTTTCGGTGAACAATTCATTGGTATGTTGGGGACTGGAAGCTTTTGGTAACGAAGAACAAAAACAAAAATACCTGACGCGCCTGGCAACTGGTGAGATTATCGGTGCATTCTGTCTTTCTGAACCAGAGGCAGGAAGCGATGCCACTTCACAAAAGACAACTGCAATTGATAAAG
>CBDUKE010000088.1:0-12726 GCA_965367725.1 uncultured Maribacter sp.
CGAATGTTGTGCAACATATTGGAACCCTTGTAATACATATCACTTGAGCCTTCTTTGTTCACACCATAAGGACCAATAACCGGAATATCATTTTTTATGTTCTTTCGCAGCCCAATCACATATTCTTCCGAGGCCTTGGTACCAAAATGGTAGTCCAAATACAGGTTTTCGGAGTAGGAGGTAAAGCCCTCATGTACCCACATATCGGCAATATCGATATCGGTAATGTTATTGGCGAACCATTCGTGACCTGATTCATGGATGATCAAGAAATCAAAAAGCAACCCCCAACCTGAACCGGATAGATCCTTGCCTAAATAGCCATTTTGGTAGTGATTACCATAAGTGACCGAACTTTGATGCTCCATTCCCAAATAAGGAACTTCCACCAGTTTAAAACTGTCCTCATAAAAAGGGTAGGGGCCAAACCAATATTCAAAGGCCCGCATGGTCATAGGGGCCTGCCGAAACTGTACCTTGGCTTTCTCCAAATTATCCCGGAGCACGTAATAATCCATGTCCAAAATACCGTTCTCCCCCTTGTATTGTTCCCCAAAATGAACATAGTCGCCAATATTCACATTAACACCATAATTATTTATGGGATTCGCAACGAACCAATGATAGGTATTATCCTCATCTACCTTACGTAAACGACCGTTGGATACGTTCATTAATCCTTTAGGGACTTTTATACTCATGGCCATACTATCTACTTCGTCGTACATATGGTCCTTGTTGGGCCACCAAACGCTGGCTCCCAATCCTTGGCAACTGGTAGCGATAAAATGGTTGCCGTTATTGTCTTTTTTCCATGAAAAACCTCCATCCCAAGGGGCACGGACTGCTTCTTTTGGGTGGCCGGAATAGTGAATTATCAATTCATTGTATGCTCCTTTTTTCTGCTTCTTTTTTAGCTTGATGAAATGCGCATTTCCATTTGATGTCACTTTTAAGGATTTGCCATCTTGGGTGACTTTTTCAATTTTTAGTGGAGGCTGTAAATCAATTTGAAGTACCTTCTTTTCTTCCAAGACGTTATAACCAACAAGATTACTACCTGAAATGAATTTCTCATCGGGTTTTACCTCAATATCCAAATGGTAGTAACTCAGGTCCCACCAAGCGCGTTCGGGCGTAATACTGCCCCTTAGGGTGTCTTGTTCAGTGAATTCCTGGGCTGAAACGCCTATTATCAATAGACTTATACATAGGGTAAGAAACAATTTTCTCATAATGTTATCTCATTATGGCATTCGGAAAAACCACTGGGCTTTCAAAGCCATCTTTACCTATAGCCGATACTCCAAAGAGAAAATTGTCGATAACAATTCCTTCTAAAGTAAATTGGGTTATATCGCCTACGTTCCGGCTATGTTCCCAGTTTGGGGCCGTGGTGTCGCGCCAATAGATTTTGTAACTAACAGCCCCATCGACCTTGCTCCATAACAATCGTGCCGAGGGTTCTACAATACCTCCTATCTTCACTTCTTTGGGGGCATGCGGTGCCCATGCAATAGATGCCAAATTAATGGCGTTCACTGCGGTTAATTTGCTTGCATAATCAAAATTAACATGTTCCAGCACATCGCCATAGGTAATACCGTTTTCCGTTCGTATGTCTTGATGTTGTTGGGTGTAATTTTCGTGTGCCTCCATAATTCGTATACCTGCAAAACCCGCATCATTAAAAGGTCTGTGGTGTCCGCCACGACCAAAGCGATCTAATCTGTAAATCAGCATAGGATTCATTTCTGGCATATAGGTTTTGGTCGTTTTATAGACATAACGCGCCAATTGTCGCGAAATCCCATCGACTTCACCACCGTAAAAACGCCTAGCATTACGTTGCTTTTCCGTTTCGGTGGGGGGTACCGGTTCCGAAAAAATACGGAATTCCCGATTATTGATGACCCCATCAACACCTGTAATGTTCCCGATCATATCGTTGTTCATGATTCCAATAATCTCCCAGCCTTTTTCCTTGGCATATGCTGCTAATCCTTTACCGCCATAAAGCCCTTGTTCTTCGCCCGAAAGACCTACGTAAATGATGCTGTTCTCAAATTTGTACTTTGAAAGTACCCGTGAAGCTTCTATAGCCCCCGCCATACCACTGGCATTGTCATTGGCGCCTGGGGAATCAGATGTAAAATTGTTGGGGTCACTAACTCGTGAATCGATATCGCCACTCATGATGATGAACCGATTTGGATATTTGTTTCCACGTTGTATGGCAACCACATTCACGACCCATACATCTTTTACGATACGGCTGTTATCTCCTTTTTTAACTAAATCTTTTTGATAAAAAACCTCTAGGCAATCACCACAGGCTGTTGACGTCTTTTCAAATTCATTTTTGATCCATCTACGGGCGGCCCCAATGCCTCGCGTTTGCGAAACCGTATCACTCAGGGTGTGTCGCGTGCCAAAATTGGTCAATTTTGTTATATCAGCTTCGATACGATCCGCAGAGACCGCATTGATGATATCATAGATTCGGCTATCGGTTTGTGAGATTAAAAGAACAGGGAACAAACAGAAGAGGGAAAGGAATATTTTTTTCATTTTTGGAAGGTACTATATAATTATTGCATTTTCAATCAACAAATCGCTTTAACAAATCTCGAACATATTTTATGCCATCAACATAATACTTGGCTGAAGTCTTTTGTCTTCCGACCTTAACTGTTACCGCGCTTTCTGGGAGCTCTTGGAACATAAATTCGTCTGTCCAATCATCACCAATCGCAAAGACAAAATCATAATCATCCTCACTTAATACCCGTACGGTGGCGCGTCCTTTATTTACATTACTGCTTTTGATTTCCATTACCTTATTCCCGTTCAAAACACTTAGATCGTCATTGGCGATTAAACTGGTCAGAACGGTATTCAACTCATTGGCCCTGAGATTTCCAAAATCAGGATCTGTTTTGCGGTAATGCCAAGCCAAAGAATAGTTCTTTTCCTCAATAAAACTACCTGGTGTCCGATCTACAAAAGACTCGAGAACCGGACGTATTTTTTCCATCCAGTCATTCTTTACATTTTCAAGCATTCTAAATTCTTCCCCATTTTGAGAGATCCATACCCCATGTTCCACAATCATATTGTATTTCTTATGCAAAAACCATTTGGCAAAGGAGTCCTTATCACGACCACTTACTAGATATAACTCCGTATTCTCAAGGGTATTCAAGGCATCCAATAACTGATACAGCTCCTTATCTGGCCCTGCCTTTTGCGGATCAACATGAAATCCGGCCAAAGTTCCGTCATAATCCAAGAACAACAGGCGTTTCTTGGCCTTTGCAAAATCATCCAGGACAGCTGTTAGTCTATGCTCCGTCAACCTTTTGGAAACATTTGCAGTATCCCTGTCTTTTTGGGCTTGTAGCGAGGACATGAAATCGTTGGCCCACTGCTCAACATTATATCTTGCCAACCTTCGTTGTAAATGGGTATTTCGTTCTTGTTGCTCTTCCTTGGGCATATTTATGGCCTGGTAAAGTGCATCTGCAATCTGCTCGAAATTATTGGGATTTATCAATAAAGATTCATTCATTTCGTTCGCAGCGCCAGTCATTTCACTAAGTATCAAAACCCCGGTTTTATCTGTTCTCGTTGCAATATATTCCTTAGCCACAAGATTCATTCCGTCACGTAAAGGGGTAAGCCATGCAATATCACTGGAGGTATAAAGGTCTATAAGGTTTTCAAAAGGTAGCGAACGATAAAAATACCAAATGGGTGTCCAACTAACGGTTGAAAAGTCCCCATTGATTCGACCAACCAATTCATCAATCTCTTTTTTCAACAATTGATATTGGGGTACATTGGAACGGGAAGGGACCGCTAGGATAATCAGACGGACTTTCTCCTTGTATTGTGGATATTTGTTCAGGAAATATTCAAATGCATTCAGTCTTTTGGCGATTCCCTTTGAGTAATCCAAACGATCAATAGATAATATCAGTTTTGCATCGGGTGTTGAACGCTTATGGCTATTTAGTCTTTGTTGCAGGTCAGATTGTTCATCGGTTGTGTTTTTTTGATGATCCTTAGCTGCCTCGCTGAACTTCTTGTAGTCGATGCCCATGGGAAAAGAATCTACCTTAATAATCCTATTGTCCTTATAAATATCATTAAAACTGACTTCCAGCCCCAATAACCTTCTTACAGAGCTAAGAAAGTGCCGCTCATAATCATAGGTATGGAAACCAATCAAATCTGCACCCAAAAGACCTTGCAGTACTTCCTCACGCCAAGGTAAGGTCCTAAAAATCTCGTATGAAGGAAACGGAATATGCAAAAAGAACCCTATGGAAATATTAGGGCGTTGTTCCCGAACCATTTGTGGCACCAACATTAATTGATAATCATGAACCCAAATAGTGTCATCATCATCGGCTTTTTCTAAAATAGCATCAGCGAATTTTTGGTTAACGGCTTTGTAAACATTCCAGCTATCCAGCTCAAACTCTGAATATTCCAAGAAATAATGAAAAAGTGGCCAAATAGTCCTATTACTAAAGCCAAAGTAAAAGCCATCTACTTCATCCGAGGACAAGTTCACTTTGGACGACCCGTGCTCGGCAAGAGCTTCATCTATCTTAGGGGCCAATTTTTTTGGGATTTCTTCATCTGTCAATCCACTCCATCCAATCCAAAGACTATCGCCTCCCGAATGCACAGATTTCATACCTGTTGCCAATCCCCCAACACTTGGTATTGCAGCGATGGTACCATTGCTAATTTGCAATTGTACAGGTAGTCTATTTGAGATTATGATAGTTTTGCCCATAATTTGAATGATTTCGGCGGTTTTTGCCTTTCGTTTCTATAAAAATCGTCAAATTGCACTGCAAAACCAACTTATAACGGACTTTTAGCGGATAATTGAAATATGGACAATCTAGATTACGGAATTATTGGAAATTGTAGGAGTGCAGCCCTAATATCGAAAACTGGGTCTATTGAATGGTGCTGTTTGCCTGAGTTTGACTCATCATCGGTTTTTGCAAAAATATTGGATGATAAAATAGGCGGAAGTTTTGAGATCAATGTATCGGATGAATATACCATTGAGCAACGATATAAAAAGAATACCGCTGTTCTGATTACCCGTTTTTCTGATGGCGAAAATATCTTTGAGCTTCATGATTTTATGCCACGATATTATAATGAAAATGGAGCGTACCATGCTCCACCAGAATTGGTCAGGTATATAAAACATATAAAAGGAAAGCCTAGTTTCAAAGTGCTGTATGACCCTAAACTTGAATATGCACAGGGCGAGACAAATACTTATGTCAAAAGGAATTTTATTGTTAGTCTTACCAATACGGTAAAATTTGACACTATTTTTCTGTACACCTCATTCAATAAGAATGCTGTTATTGAAGGCAGGGATATAGAGGTTACAGAAAATGGTTATTTTCTTTTGGGCTATAACGAAAAGATTCTTCAGCCTACAATTAGGAAAATTTATTTGGATCTAGAGCGTACCAAAGTGTACTGGTTAAATTGGACCAATAAAACACCCACCTATAAAAGATATAACAAGGAAATCATAAGAAGTGCGATTACCTTGAAATTATTGAGTTATGACAAGACCGGAGCCGTATTGGCAGCAGCCACTACTTCATTACCAGAGACCATAGGTGAAGTCAGAAATTGGGATTATCGGTTCTGTTGGATCAGGGATGCATCTATGGTCATAAAAGTAATGGGAGGCCTTGGCCATAAGAATGTAGCACGAAGATACTTACAGTTCATTATTGATTTGATTCCTGATAAGGAAGAAAAATTGCAGATTATGTATGGTATCAATAAAGAAAAGAAATTGACCGAGCAGACCTTGGACCATTTGAGTGGTTATAAGGGGTCAAAACCTGTACGTATTGGTAATGCGGCCTATAAACAGAAACAGAATGATATCTATGGCATTTTAATGGATGTCATTTACGCCCAACTTGCTAAATTCAGCACCGATTTGGAAAATGGTGAGGAACTTTGGGGTATTACCAAAGGTATTGTTTGGATTGTTTCACGACATTGGCAAGAGCCTGATAAAGGTATTTGGGAGTTTCGTGAGGAGGATCGGCATTTTACCTTCTCAAAAGTGCTTTGTTGGGTGGCAATCGACAGAGCAATAAAAGTTGCCCGTATTCTCAAAAAGACTAGAAAACTGGAAGCATGGACGCAACTGGAACAGGAAATAAAAAAGGATATCCATGAGAATTCATGGAATGAGGAGGTTGGTGCTTTTACACAATCATATGGCTCAACACATTTGGATGCTTCAGTTTTATTGATGGAATCTTATGGATTCATCCAAGCCAAAGATCCCAAGTTCGTGCAAACCGTGTTGGCCATTGAAAAAGATTTGAGCAATGATGGGTTGCTATATAGATATAAAAATAAAGATGATTTTGGGCTACCATCCTCATCATTTACCATTTGCACATTTTGGTTTATCAATAGTCTTTTTAAGATTGGAGAGGAGGAGAAGGCCATGCGGCATTTTGAAAAAATATTAACTTATAGTAATCATTTAGGTTTGTTTAGTGAAGATATTGATTTCAAGACGAAAAGGTTGTTAGGAAACTTTCCACAGGCATATTCCCATTTGGCTTTGATTGAGTGTGCTATCAATTTTTCGGCCAAGGATAACGAGGAAAAGATTCTTGAATCTATGAGGGAATAATAACCAATTCACATATCTTCTCCAAAATTCCCCCTTCGAAGGGGGAGTAAGGGGGATGTTTTACTGAGCAGTCAATAGCTCCTCTATTTTATGTTCCAAGGCCAACATAACACTGAACATTTCTTTCTTGATTTCCAAATCGGTAAATCGTAAGAATACCACTTCGTATTTTTCGAGATGACCTTGCCGTCTTTGGTCATAATTATATTTATATAGATGACTATCCCCATCAATTTCTATTGCAAGTTTTAATTCATGGCAATAAAAATCAATGATATATTCCAAAAGAGGTACTTGCCTATGAAATTCGACACCCAGGGATTTCCCTTTGACCTTTTGCCAGAATAGAACCTCAGATAAAGTGCTATTCTTTCTTAACTGTTTGGCGAACTCTTTTAATTTTGGGTTATATGGAATAATTTTGTTTTTCATAAGAACTATGGATTTACATCCCCCTGACCCCCTTCGAAGGGGGAATTTTCTTATATTATTTAATAATAAGACCATTGTCCCCTTCAGGGGACTAAAGGGATGTTCCTATTTCTGTGGCGATTTTCTTTACTTTTTGCAATAATGCTTTCAAATGTTCAGTAGTAGTAAACGGATTCATTATGGTCGTGCGTAAATAATGTATGCCTCTTAGTTTTGTTTGAACGATATAGAATTCGCCTTCTTCCAATAATTGTTGTCTAATAAGTTTGTTGAGTTGGTTCAATTCCGAATTATTGAGGGAGTCATCAAAATAGCGAAAGCATACAATATTTGACATAGGTTTTATAGCCAAATCAAATTGGGTATTGTTCTCAAGCATTTCACCAAATTGCTGCCCTAGATCATATAGCGTGGTCAAATATTCATCAAAAATGTCCTCGCCATAGGTTTTTAATAGGGTATACCATTGTATGCTCATCATGGTCTTGGTACATTCAAAAGTACGTTTGGCCATATTATACCAATCCTCATCTTCAGATTGATTTAAAAGATAATCGGCCTTTTGACTGAATGTTGCATGTGAATGATTTCCATCCTTAAAAAGAAGGGCAGTTGTAATCGTTGGCATCATCATCATTTTATGACCATCGATCACCACAGAATCTGCATGGGCGATACCTTTTACAGTATGCTTGTATTTTGGCGAAAAAATCGATGCCCCGCCATGCGCACCGTCCACATGAAACCAAAGACCATGCTTGTTACTAAAATTTGCGATGGTTTCCAAGTCATCGTAAATACCTGTTGCGGTTGAAGGTGCGCTACCAACTATCGCAAAAACCGTAATGCCTTCAGCTCTTGCTTTTTGATAGTAACGCTCCAATTGGGAAGTGTCCATACTAAATCCTGAGGTAGCAGGAAGTTTAATGATCCCTTTTTCGCCAAGTCCCATTATCTTGGCAGCTCGGTCAACACAATAATGGGCTTCTTCACAGACCATAATCCCTAAATCATCATTTGATCCTTTGTTCCAAACGTCATGCTCCACTTTGGCTTTTCTAGCCGATAGCAGGGCCGTAAGATTTGCCAAAGTACCCCCAGATGTCAAAAACCCCCTAGAATTAACATCATATCCTATTTTAGTGCAAATGAATTCGGTGATTACCCGTTCAATGGCTGAAGGGGCCATACCCATTTCATATACGGCCATCCCATTGTTCAACAAAGCGCTGATTAGTGCGGAAAGCGAAGCGAGTGGTGCTGGCGGACAAACTTGGTGGCCAATATATTTGGGATTATGTACGTGGATGGTATGTTTTACTATTTCAGGAAAGAGTTGCGATGCATCTCCCTTGCCAAGAAATTCCTTCCAGTAAGTGTACTCATCTTCAGGTAAATTCCATTGAATTACTTTATTTGATCTTTCATTTAAGGAAGCCTCTAAATGATCTGCCAGTTGATCGATCAATTCATGACCACGTTTTCTGAAATTTCCAGAGGAATAGGCTGTTTTTAATAAGGATGTATCCATACTTCTAAATTAGGGGGTTGAGCGACGTAAATCACACGCAACAATAAATTTATGAACAAAACAATGAATATATGCTAATAATTTCTAGTTATAAAACAGTTCGATTTAATAGATGTTTGTTAAATTTGACACACTTAAAAAATAACAGTAATATCATGAAATTAAAACATATTCTAAGTGCCGTTCTTGTAATTGGGCTTCTTTGGTCCTGTAAGGAAAAAGTGGTTGAAAATCAGCCTGTTGAGGTTGAACAAAAATTTGATTATCTCGTAGATCAGTTTGCTGATTTGAAGATACTTCGATATCAAATTCCTGGGTTTGATGAAATGACCTTGAAGGAAAAGCAATTTGTCTATTATATGACACAGGCTGGCTTGGCTGGCCGGGATATTATGTGGGACCAAAACTATCGTCATAATCTTGAGATAAGGGATGCTTTGGAAAGTATCTACGCTTCCTACTCAGGGGATAAGACCACCGAAGATTGGCTTGCATTTGAGGAATATTTAAAACGTGTTTGGTTTTCCAACGGAATTCATCATCATTATTCCAACGATAAAATCAAGCCTAAATTCAAAGCAGATTTCTTGACTTATTTATTGAAGGAAACAGATACTAAATTGGAAGGGAAGGCTTTTGAGGTGATTTTCAATGAGAAAGATGCTAAAAAGGTAAACAAGAAAAAGGGGGTTGATAATGTCGCTTCCTCCGCCATTAATTTTTACGGTCCAACAATTACTGATGCCGATGTCGAGGCTTTTTATAAAACTGCCAACAAAGGACCAAAAGATAGGCCTATAGAGGCTGGTTTAAACTCAACCTTAGTGCGTGAAAACGGCAAGCTTGTTGAGAAAGTCTGGAAATCAGGCGGTTTGTATGGCGAGGCCATTGATGAAATCATCAAATGGTTGGAAAAAGCCCAAGGTGTTGCAGAAAATGAAAAACAGGCCCAAACCTTGGCACTTTTAATTGACTACTATAAAACTGGTGATTTGAATACTTGGGACAAGTATTGTGTTGCATGGGTAACATCAACAGAGGGCAATATAGATTGGATCAATGGTTTTATTGAAGTGTACAATGATCCTAAAGGTTATAGGGGCTCTTATGAAAGTATTATACAAGTAAAGGATTTTGAGATGTCAAAACAAATGGCGGTGCTTTCTGAAAACGCACAATGGTTTGAAGACAATGCCCCATTGACCGATTCCCATAAAAAAGATAGTGTTGTTGGTATCTCCTATAAGACTATTAATGTAGCTGGTGAAGCTGGGGATGCCTCTCCAAGTACACCGATAGGCGTAAACCTTCCGAACAATAACTGGATTCGCCAAGCACATGGAAGTAAGTCGGTTTCCCTTGGGAACATTATCGATGCTTATAATAATGCAGGTGGTAGTGGCAGATTAAAGGAATTTGCACATGATGCCGAGGAAATTGAATTGGAAGAAAAACATGGCCAATTAGCCGATAAATTGCATACCGCACTACATGAAGTAGTTGGTCATGCCTCAGGTCAAATTAATCCAGGAATAGGCCAACCAAAAGAAACTTTGAAGAACTATGCTTCAACTATGGAAGAGGGTAGGGCCGATTTAGTAGGTCTTTATTATTTAATGGACCCTAAATTACAGGAACTAGGTTTGGTTGAAAACTCGGAAGAACTTGGGAAAGCAGCTTATGACGGATATATTAGAAATGGTTTGATCACGCAACTGGTTCGAATAGAACTTGGGAATGATATTGAGGAAGATCATATGGTGAATAGGCAATGGGTTTCTGCATGGGTTTATGAAAAAGGAAAAGCTGACAACGTTATAGAAAGGATTGAAAAAGAAGGCAAAACTTTTTATAACATTAATGATTATGCCAAACTGCGGGAATTATTCGGGCAATTATTGAAAGAAACACAACGTATTAAATCAGAAGGTGATTTTAAAGCTGCCCAAGATTTGGTGGAAGGTTACGGGGTTAAAGTTGACCAAGCTTTACATGCACAAGTATTGGAGCGTAACCAACAGTTTAAATCTGCCCCTTATAGCGGGTTTGTAAATCCTGTTTTGGTTCCTGAAACCAATGATGCAGGTGAAATAGTGGATGTTAAGGTAACCCAACCTGAAAGCTTTGAAGAGCAAATGATACAATATGCTAAAATGTATAGCTTCTTGGATTGAGATTGTTTAAGTTTTAATAGATAACCAAAAAAAACCGTCCTGACGATACTGTCAGGACGGTTTTTTACTTTTGAATATCAAAAGCTTCAATCTGAATTAGTCAAAGGTATAACCGTTATCTGCAGCAATCTTGTCCGCAATTTGCGTACGCAACGCAACTACATTTGGGTTATTGGTGTATTTTGTAAAACGTTTAAGCCCCATAAGCATCATGCGCTGTTCATCACCTTCAGCAAATGAAATGATGGCTTCTTTACCTTTTAAAATTGCTATTTCAGTCGCATTATACAGATACAATTTGGACATTGCAATTTGAGTGGCTTGGGCTTCTTCCCCAAAGCGTTTCGCATTTTTCTCTGTCCTTAAAATGGTAGATTCCGCCATATAGACTTCTATAAGAATATCGGCTGCACACATCATTAATTGTTGGTGGTTTTCCAACTCAGGGCCAAATTTTTGAACAGCACTACCAGCGACCATAAGAAACACCTTTTTCAATCTTGCAACCAAATCTTTTTCCTCAGCAAAAAGTTCTGAGAAGTCAGGCGTATCAAAAGAAGGAATGCCCATCAATTCTTCACCCACTTTGGTTGCTGGTCCTAGAAGATCAACATGACCTTTCATAGCTTTTTTCACCAACATGCCAACAGCCAACATTCGATTGATTTCGTTGGTACCCTCATAGATACGGGCAATTCTGGCATCTCTCCAAGCTTTTTCCATTGGGGCATCTGCGCTAAAACCCATTCCTCCAAAAATCTGTAAGCCTTCATCGGTGGTGCTTTGTACATCTTCTGAAACAGCGACTTTAAGAATGGAACATTCAATAGCATATTCCTCTACGCCCTTAAGTTCCGCTTCTTGATGTGAATTACCAGCGGCTTCACGCATCGCAATTCTATCTTCAATATTTTTAGCTGCACGATAACTTGCTGACTCGCCAGCGTAGGTGTTGGTGGCCATATCAGCAATCTTACCTTTTATAGCTCCAAAGTTTATAATTGGTGTTTTAAACTGTATTCTTTCATTGGCATAGTTCACAGCTTCGCCAATAATACGGCGTTGCGCTTCTAAACAGGCAGCAGCTAATTTAATTCGGCCAATATTTAGCGCGTTCATCGCTATTTTGAATCCATTTCCACGTTCAGAAAGCAAATTCTCAACGGGCACCTTGGTTTCACTAAAGAATACCTGTCGGGTAGAAGAGGAGTGAATTCCCAGCTTATTCTCTTCGTCACCCATAGAGATTCCATTCTCAGGATTGTTTTCAACGATAAAGCCTGTTATGTTTTTATCATCTTCTATACGCGCAAAAACAATGAACATATTGCAGAATCCTGCATTGGATATCCACATTTTCTGCCCTGTAATAGAATAATGCTTTCCATCTTTGGATAGTACAGCTTTGGTTTTTCCTGAATTGGCATCTGAACCTGCTCCAGGCTCAGTTAAACAATAAGCTCCAAACCATTCACCAGAAGCCAATCTGGGAACATATTTTTGTTTCTGTTCTTCTGTGCCATAAAGGGTAATCGGCATTGTGCCAATTCCTGTATGGGCACCGAATGCCGTACTAAATGAGCCTGTAGCTCCAGAAATATAGTCACAAACCAACATAGTGGATACAAAACCCATTCCCATTCCTCCATAGGCTTCGGGTACCCCTATAGATAAAAGCCCAAGTTCACCTGCTTTACGCATGGTCTCTTCGGTATAGGCATAATCTTTCTTTTCAAAACGTTCCCAATGGGCCCAAAGTTCACGATCAACGAACTCCTTGGTACTATCTCGCATCATTCGTTGTTCTTCAGACAAATCCTCCAAGGTGAAAATATCTTCACATTTGGTTTCTTTTACTAAGAATTGTCCGCCTC
>CBDUKE010000089.1:0-12459 GCA_965367725.1 uncultured Maribacter sp.
ATATGTTCCCAATCATAAGAAATAGAAGACTCCGCGCCAACGAATCTATACGTAGGTTGGTACGCGAAACAATAATTACCCCTGACGATTTTATAGTACCCCTTTTTGTTGTGGAAGGAAAAGGAATAAAAGAGGAAATAGCTTCAATGCCCAATTATTACCGCTTAAGTTTGGATAACCTGGAAAAGGAAGTCAAGGAGCTCTGGAAAATGGGACTATGTGCCGTTTTATTGTTCGTAAAAGTACCGGATAACCTAAAGGACAATAAAGGATCGGAGGCATTGAACGCCAACGGTTTGATGCAATTGGCCATTAAAAGGGTGAAAAATGCCTGCCCTGAAATGTTGGTCATGACCGATGTTGCTCTTGATCCCTATTCTTCATACGGTCACGATGGAATTGTAGCTGATGGTCAAATATTGAATGATGAGACCACTGAGATATTGGCCGAAATGAGTGTTTCCCATGCCGCAGCTGGTGCTGATTTTGTGGCCCCAAGCGATATGATGGATGGTCGTATTCTTACCATTCGAGAAGCATTGGAAGATGACGGGTTCATAAATACGGGAATCATGAGCTACAGTGCCAAATATGCCAGTTCATTTTACGGCCCTTTTCGGGACGCACTGGATTCTGCCCCGGTCAACATTAAAAATGTACCCAAGGACAAAAAAACCTATCAAATGGATTTCGCCAATAGGTTTGAGGCCATTCGCGAAACGCAAATGGACATTGATGAAGGTGCCGATATTGTCATGGTAAAACCAGGCCTTGCTTATTTAGACATTGTTCGTGAAATACGCAATGAAGTTGATGTGCCTGTTGCTGTTTATCAGGTTTCAGGAGAGTATGCCATGCTTAAGGCAGCTGCCGAAAAAGGATGGTTGGACCATGATGCCGTTATGATGGAGCAACTCATGGCTATAAAAAGAGCAGGAGCGAATATCATTGCCAGCTATTTTGCGAAAGACGTTGTTAGAATTCTTGGTTAAAAAATTCAAACCTATGTTCTTCCTGCGACCCTGCGTGCCGATAGACAAGGGCTAGGAACCTATATTATGTTTGATTTAAAAGAATTAATGAGGAAATCCATTTTTATACTTATTGGTTTATTCTTTGTAAACGCCCATTCCCAGGAAGATACCGTCGTTCCCTTGGAAATTAATGTAAATGAGGGTTTAGCCTACGGAACACTTTCCAATATGGGCCTGGATTCCACTTTCATTTACACAAAGGTAGATTCAATCATAACAAATGGCATAAAGAATAAGGCCTTTCCTGGAGCACAGCTGCTGGTAGCCAAGAACAGCACGGTCGTATTCCATGAAAGCTATGGCTACCATACCTATGACAGTATTCAAGCCGTTGCAAAAGATGATATTTACGATTTGGCCTCCGTAACAAAAATCATTGGGCCTCTTCCTGCTATAATGAAATTGGTTGATGAAGGCAAGCTGAATTTAGACCTGCCTTTTAGTACCTATTGGACGGATTGGAAAAACATTAAGGACAAAAAGGATATTACCCTAAGAGAAATATTGGCGCACCAAGCAGGACTATCCCCATATATTGTCTTTTTAAATAAGGTCATCAAGAAAAATGGGGGGTTGAAAAAACGTTTCGTACGTACCAAATCAAATTCAAGATATAACAATCAGGCTTACGACCATCTTTTTGTAAAAAATAGCTTTAATCGCAAAATGTATCGTATGATCAACAGATCTAGCGTGAGCAATGAGAAAAAATATAAGTATTCTGGACTCACATTTTTAATATTTCCAAAACTTATTGAACAGTTGACCGGAACATCCTATGAAACCTATATAACAAATACCTTTTATTCCCCCTTGGGGGCAAACACCTTAGGGTTTAGACCCAAAACCAAAAACTTCCAGAATAAAATCGTGCCAACCGAGTTAGACACCTTGTATAGACACGATTTAACACAAGGCTGGGTGCATGATGAAAATGCTTCACTTTTGGGAGGTGTTTCGGGTAATGCAGGTCTGTTTGGCACTGCGACTGATTTGGCCAAGCTAATGCAGATGTATCAGAATTTTGGCTTCTTCGATGGACAACGCTTTATATCTGAATCAACCGTTAAGGAATTTATTCGTGTACAATATCCAGAAAATGAAAATCGAAGAGGTTTGGGTTTTGACAAACCCTTGTTGAACAATGCGGAGCTAGGGCTAGTCGATGCTTACCCCGCTCCTGAAACAAGCCCTATGAGCTTTGGGCATAGTGGGTTTACGGGCACTTTCATTTGGGCCGACCCAGAAAACCAATTGGTATTTATTTTTCTATCCAATCGAGTATATCCAAGCCGGGAGAACAGAAATTTGTATAAATTGAACATTAGAGGAGCGCTGCAGCAAGTGTTTTATCAGGCTGTATTGCCGAATTAACCCTTATTTATCATTATTTTAGCCGCCACAAACCAAGTATATGGGATTACTTTTTTTTTACGCTTTTATATCAGTATTTTTTTCCTTTTTATGCTCTATCCTAGAGGCTGTTTTGTTGAGTATAAATCCGACTTTTATCAACCTTAAGATGAAAGAGGGTAAGGCTTATGCCGAAACTTTGGAAAGGCTTAAAAAAGACGTAGACAAACCTTTAATTGCCATTCTCACTTTAAATACCGTTGCGCATACCGTTGGTGCTATTCTTGTTGGTGTGCAAGCGAAAGTCGCTTATGCCAATTTGTACGGGACCGCTCAAAGATCATTTTTGGGAATGGAATTTACAGAGGACCTAATGGTTGGGGTTGTATCTACCTTAATGACAATTTTAATCTTGGTAGCCTCTGAAATCATTCCAAAGACCATTGGGGCGACCTATTGGAGGCAATTGGCGAATTTCACAGCCAAATCACTTAAAATAATGGTCCTTATTCTTAAATGGACCGGACTTTTATGGATTTTACAACTATTCACTAAACTCGTTGGTGGCAAAGGGCATCACGGTAGTGTTCTTAGTAGGGAAGATTTTACAGCAATGGCCGATATAGCCCATGAAGAAGGGGTCTTTCAGGAATCCGAATCCATTGTAATCAAAAACTTGCTCAAGTTTGATGAAATTTTGGCCAAAGATGTAATGACGCCTAGAACGGTCATGAAAATGGCTCCTGAGAGCATTACAATAAAGGACTTTTTTGACTCCAATCCCAAACTTCGGTTTTCCAGAATTCCTATTTATAAAGATAAGGTTGATAATATCACCGGATTTGTATTAAAAGATACCGTCTTGGAAGAAATGATCCATGAAAATGGTGACTCCCCCTTATCTAACATTAAAAGGGACATCCTTGTTGTTGATCGCAGCAAACCCATTCCTGACCTGTTTGAGACCTTTATTTCCCAAAGACAACATATTGCACTGGTCGTAGATGAATACGGCTCAGCTAGTGGCCTAGTAACCATGGAAGATGTGATTGAAACACTGCTAGGGCTTGAAATAGTGGATGAAAGCGATAGTGTTGAAGATTTACAGATACTTGCACGCGAAAATTGGAAATCTCGAGCTAAACGATTGGGGATTATTGATGATGAAATCAATATAGACTAATGGAAACTACTTTTATAAATACCCCATTAGGTATTGCCAAATTGGAAGGCGATGAAAACGGGTTGGCTTCGATTACTGTTTTAAATGATGAAGTACCCATTAGCAAAGTAATTCCAGAATTACTTGAAGACGCCGTATATCAACTTCAAGAATATTTTGAAGGCACACGGGATTCATTTAGTTTAACCCTAAATCCCGATGGGAGCGATTTTCAAAAAAGAGTTTGGGATGCGCTTCAAGATATCCCTTACGGAAAAACAATTTCCTATTTGGAGTTATCTAAAATCCTTGGCGACGTAAAAGCCATTAGGGCAGTTGCAGCAGCGAACGGAAAAAATCCGTTATGGATTGTTATACCTTGTCATAGGGTTATCGGCAGTGACGGTTCTTTGACCGGTTATGCGGGTGGTCTTCATCGTAAAAAATGGTTGTTAAACCATGAGAGCCCTGCGAAGCAACAATCCCTTTTTTAGATTTTACAAACCACGCAGTCTGTTTGTCTTTTTCTTTTAGTCAAAATTTTGCAATAAGTGTATTTCATCGAACATCTTTGGCCTTATATTGGGTTTTCAAGGCTTAATTGGCCTTAAAAAGCTTCACTTTATAAACTACTTGGTCGGTTTTGGGTGTTTTTGACATTTTTCTTTATTTCACCAATTTCTGAGTTAAAAATAGCCAGAATCAACCTTGAAATGATGTCCGATTTTGTTCGTATATTTATTTTATGTTATACAAAATCCATTTAGAAAACATTCTGTTCTTGGATATTGAAACGGTTCCTGAAGTGGAACATTACAAGGATCTGGCGGATACGAAAAAAGAGTTATGGGAACATAAATCACAGTATCAGCGTAAAGAAGATATTTCGGCAGAGGAGTTTTATGAACGGGCTGGTATATGGGCGGAATTTGGTAAGATCATATGTATCTCTGTAGGCTATTTCAACACCAAAGGGGATATAAGGGAATTTAGGGTCACCAGTTTTCACGGTGAGGAATCAAAATTACTCAAAGATTTTAAAAACCTATTGAACACCCATTTTAAACACCCTAAAAATCTACTCTGTGCACATAATGGTAAGGAATTTGATTTTCCATATATCGCACGACGTATGATCATTCAAGGTATAAACTTGCCTTATAAACTTGATCTTTTCGGCAAAAAACCTTGGGAAGTACCACACCTGGACACCATGGAATTATGGAAATTTGGTGATTACAAGCACTATACTTCACTTAAATTAATGGCCAACATATTGGGTATTCCTTCACCCAAGGAAGATATTGATGGTAGTATGGTGCGCGATGTTTATTATATGGAGAAGGATTTGGATCGTATTGTAACCTATTGTGAACTTGATGTCATTACTACGGCCCAAGTATTTCTAAGATTACGAAATGAGGAATTATTGGAAGATTCCGAAATAAAGAAAGTTTAACCTCAAACAAATCATCATACCATGGAATTTTTTAGAACAGTTGATATACCTACTACAGAGCAAATTATTCAAGAAGTATTTATTTTGGAGAAATTGGAAGAAATGACCAATGAGCTTGTTCTACTAGATCAAATTGATGATAATTCAGCTGCAATCGGCGGTATCTGGGGCGAGTTTACCTTAGAGCGAAGTACAATAAATGGCGGCTTGCGTTTTGTATTAAAGGAATGCCCGAATGCCCTCGCTTGGACCATAACTACTGGTTATCCACCTGCGATTAATTCCGTAGTTATCCATTTAACCCTGAATCGAATGGAAAAGGCAAAGGTTTTTATTGAAGAAGTTGAAGAGTTTCTTGATGATCACGGTAAATGCATATACAGTTATTTATCAGAAAGTACAGTGCCAAACGTGCATAACCCATAGAAGCCAATATGGATTATGCTATGGACCAACCTAAATTTGGTGCAACCAAAGAGCATGCATACCTAAAAAATAGTGTTGAGAGGAAGTGGCTATAACTGGATTAACGGCGAATGGAATTCTTGTCATTAGTCCTTGATCCAAAAACAAATAATGGGAATTAATTTGACTAAAAATTAATCTGAGTGGTTTACCTATTAACCGTTATACTTCAACTGAATATACACTGGAAAGTGATCGCTATAACCCCCTAAGTATTTGCGGCCGGCGTAAGTGCGAAATGGTGTTCCTTTATATTTTCCCCTCCATTCAGTTAAAAGCTTATCATCAAATATATTGGCATGGGCGAAACTATGGGTGCCTTTCTCATAATTGAAAAAATTATGGGAGACCAGAATCTGGTCGAACATACTCCAGCTTCTCTTATAATTGGCACTCCCGCGTTCAGGAGACCTAAGTTTTTCCATGGGATTATAAAGATTAGAGTCCTTTACCAACAATTGAATGCTATTGGAATCAGGATTATCATTGAAATCACCCATGATAACATAATTTGGACTTACAAATTGCTCCTCAATCTGGGTCATTTTAAGTTTAATGGTCTTAGCTGCCTCTACCCTTTTATAATCCGTTTCAATATCACCAGCGCGCCGTGATGGCCAGTGATTTACAAAAACATGCACTTCTTCACCATTCAGCTTCCCATGCACGTAGAGAATATCGCGTGTAGTATCCCTTTCACCTTCAGCATTATAAACCATCAATGCAATAGGCTCAGAAAACAAAACTTCAAAATAGTCTTTATGATAGAGTAAACCGGTATCTATTCCACGTTCATCTGGTGAGTCATAATGCACATAGTGGTAAGCTGTTTTACGTAAGGGCTCGGCATTGATCAAGTCCTGTATGGCCTTTTCATTCTCCACTTCGGCAATCCCTACCAAGGCGGGTGGTCTTTCTGTGGAATCCACACCAATTTCGGAGATGGTCTTAGCTAATTTATATATCTTTTTCCTGTATCGTTTTGGTGTCCATTTTTTAAATCCGTTTGGTGTAAAATCCTCATCCATGGTATTGGGATCATCAATCGTACCAAAAAGATTTTCAAGGTTGTAGAATGCAATTGTATGAAGATTAGGTTTCTTTTTTTTCTTGAAAAGTGAAAATACCATGCATTTTTTTTAAGGGGATTCAAATTTACAAAAATAGCTGGGTCAGTATTATGTAAATTTGCATATTAATTCAAACTATGATAGAAAAGAAATCGATAGAATACGAGAAAGCTGTCTTGATCGGTGTCATCAATAGGACGCAAAATGAGGAAAAGGTAAACGAATATCTTGATGAGTTGGAGTTTCTAACTTATACTGCTGGGGGCGAAGTCGTGAAGCGGTTTGTACAACGTGTAGATGTGCCTAACCCCAAGACAATGATAGGGAGTGGTAAAATGAAAGAAGTTGAGGACTTTGTTGAGGAGCATGAAATAGGGTCTGTCATCTTCGATGATGAACTAACACCTGGACAACAACGCAACATAGAAAAACAATTGAGATGTAAGATTATAGACCGTACAAGTCTGATTCTCGATATATTTGCGCAAAGGGCACAAACCAGTTATTCAAGAACCCAAGTAGAACTAGCACAATACGAATATCTTTTACCACGGCTAACAGGCCTTTGGACACACTTGGAGCGACAAAAAGGGGGTATAGGAATGCGTGGGCCAGGTGAAACTGAGATAGAGACTGATAGGCGTATTGTACGTGACCGTATTTCACTGCTAAAGAAAAAGCTTACCAAAATAGACCGCCAAATGGAAACCCAAAGGGGGAATAGAGGGGCGCTGGTACGAGTTGCCCTAGTGGGCTATACCAATGTGGGGAAATCAACACTTATGAATGTAATTAGTAAGAGTGATGTTTTCGCGGAAAACAAGCTCTTTGCTACTTTGGATACCACTGTACGTAAAGTCGTTATTGGCAATCTTCCCTTTTTATTGAGCGATACTGTTGGATTCATTCGAAAGCTCCCAACACAATTGGTCGAAAGTTTTAAAAGTACCTTGGATGAAGTACGTGAAGCAGATCTTTTATTGCACGTAGTTGATATTTCACATCCTAATTTTGAAGAACACATAGATTCTGTGAACAAAATATTAGGTGAAATTGATAGTGCTGATAAGAAGATTATCATGGTCTTCAATAAAATTGATCAATACAAACACGAAACTATCGATGATGATGATCTAATTACTGAAAGAACCGCCCGGCATTTTACTATTGATGATTGGAAAAGCACATGGATGCAGCGAATGGGTGAGAATGCGTTGTTCATTTCAGCTTTGAAAAAAGAAAACCTCGATGAATTCCGTAAGCGGGTATATAATGTAGTTAGGGACATTCATGTCACTCGTTTTCCGTACAACAATTTTCTATATCCTGAGCATTTAGACCAGTATTAAAAAGGTCAAAACCAAAAATATAATGTAGTTCATCGGAGAAATCGTACCGTTAATTTTTTCACCACATTTTGCCAATGGTTCACAACATAATTTTGGGCAGGGGGCGATACCAACATATCTTTACATTGTAATTAAGTGATAGTGTTGACCCCAAATCAATTCATGAACTTAACCTAAAAAAAGAAGTGTGAGTTTCCCAAAGCGAACACTAAACCTACAAAAGCTTATACCCAATATTACAAACCTACTTTACTAAAAAAAGCCCTTTGAAAAAAGGGCCTTTTTTTTGCATTAACTTCCATTTCCATTCCATTATCCCTATAAAGACAATGTAGTTCATCGAAGAAATCGTACCGTTAATTTTTTCACCACATTTTGCCAATGGTTCACAACATAATTTTGGGCAGGGGGCGATACCAACATATCTTTACATTGTAATTAAGTGATAGTGTTGACCCCAAATCAATTCATGAACTTAACCTAAAAAAAGAAGTGTGAGTTTCCCAAAGCGAACACTAAACCTACAAAAAGCTAATACCCAATACTACAAACCTACTTTACTAAAAAAGCCCTTTGAAAAAAGGGCTTTTTTTTTGCACCATTCCTAAAAGAAAATCTCTGGAATCGTGAAAAAATTGGTATTTCATCGATCAAACTATACGCATTAGCGTGTTTCACAACAAAATCGCGACAATTCACAACAAAAATTTAGAGGTAAGAACCTTCAAAATTACATTCGCCATGTATTTAAGATTTATTTATAATGTCCCAATAAAAACACTTCTTAACCTAAAGCATATTATTTTTGACTGACCCAATTTTACAAATCCTACTTTACAAAAAAAGCCCTGACGAAACCGTCAGGGCTTTTATTTTGAATTTTATTCCAGTTAGAAGGAATAGTTAAGTCCAAATAACCAATAGGTTTGTAACTCGTTATCAACATTGTCGAAAGTCGCTCCTGCATCAGGAGTTGGTCCGTTCAAAGCGAAATTAAGTGCTTCTTGCTTGCTATCCCTTAGGCCGAATTCAAATCCTAATCCAATTCCATTCCATAATGTATAACCCAAAGAGTTTACCCAGGTCCAATTGGATAAGTTGGATGTTTTATAGCTCTGGAACATAGAAAGATTGGTTTTGAAATTTACATTTCCAATTTTTCGTGTATAATCGGCAACTATCTTAGCACCTAATGAAGATTCGAAAATAGCATCCTCACTACTGAAAACAAAGTTGTAGTTCAAAGGGTGGATTACCACTATCAAATCAGGAATCGGTGTCCATGTAGCACCAACACCAAGGTCTAAATACCCTGGATCATTGAAATTACTTAATAAAGTAGTTCTATACTCCCCTAAAGTTGAAATAGCAAATTTTTCACTGATCTTTCTACCGTATAATGAAGATATATTGAATACATCATTAGCTTCTTTAAAGCTGTCATCATCAGTGGCATCATCCTTATCATCAAACTTTACCCAAGCTAAATTGATATTTCCAGAATTTCTCCAGAAAAATTTCTCTTGTTGAAGATTTGCAAAGGCATTGACCGTAACCCCAATATTACCGGCACTGGTGTTGGCTGCGCCTTTTGAATACCAGTTACTGAATCCTGAAAGGTTGGCCCCTATGGTACCGAATGCGCCTTTTTTCCAACCTGGAAGGGCATCAATTTGTCCTTGAAGGGCATCTACCCTACCTTGAATTGCTGCAATAGAATCCTTTTTAGGTCCTTGCAATGCTTTGAGTTCGTCCGCAGTTTGTGCGTAAGTAACTGACAATGTTAAAATTGCCAATAATGTCAATACTAATTTTCTCATAATGTTTAGTGTTTAATTTTTAGTTATGGAGTGCAAAAATAAGAATTGTTAACAATAAACAATCAAGGTTATCAACAATTTTTATTTTTTAAAAAGTGGCACTGAAGAGCATGCCTCACCGTACATGACGCTTTTTGCAATAGGTAAAAGTTTTTGGGTTATCCACAAATAAGCATTCTGTGGTACTGGTTTGTTGCTACAGCCTTTTATGATTACAGGCTTGTCTATAAATTCTGTTATATTGAGATTTTCTATAATGGGTTGATACAATGAAGTTTCCAATAATTCCAAATCTCCTTGTACCACTTTTTTGGCAAAAGGGTGCAATTTTGTAGCAACCAACATATATGCCCAACCTGGAACAATTGCATCGGTTGAACAGTAAATAGCGACATATTTATCTTGGTATTGACTCCAATCATATTCAGCAATATTTACCCTGAATTCTTTTTCACGAAGCACAAATCCTTCAAAAAGCCAATCTTTTATATCAAGTAAAACCCTTTCTCCGATGGGATAATAGTCTTCCAGGTCAATGGTCATTAATTGACTTTGGGCAACACGATTTACAATATCAGACATAAGATTTCAGAATTAAGAATTAAGGCTCTTTTTAAGATGGTTAATCTATAACATTCCTAGCTCTAGTTTCGCCTCTTCACTCATCAAATCCTGGGTCCATGGTGGGTCAAAGGTTATCTCTACCATGGCATCTTTTACAGCATTGAGCGATTTTACCTTTTCCTCTACCTCAACAGGAAGCGTTTCTGCAACCGGACAGTTAGGGGAAGTAAGGGTCATTAAAATCTTTACATCGTAAGCTTCGTTCACAAAAACGTCATATATCAACCCCAATTCATAGATGTCAACAGGAATTTCAGGGTCATAAATCGTTTTTAAGACCTGTACTATTTTCTCTCCCAATTCTTGGGTATTTATTATTGCTTCGCTCATTTTCTCAACTTTAATTTAATTGTGTCTGGTAGGCAATTGCATATAATTTCAACTGTTTTACCATACTTACCAAGCCATTGGCCCGAGTTGGTGACAAATGTTCCTTCAATCCTATTTCGTCAATAAAATCAGTATCGGCATTTATAATGTCCTGCGGTTTTTGATTGCTAAAAACACGTATTAAAATAGCTATGATTCCTTTGGTGATAATGGCGTCACTATCCGCGGTAAACACAAGCTTATCGCCTTCAAGCTCTGCATGCACCCATACTTTGCTCTGACAACCTTTGATGATATTATCATCGGTCTTATATTTTCCATCGATCAAAGGAAGTGATTTACCCAGCTCTATCATATATTCATAGCGCTGCATCCAATCCTCGAACATTGCGAATTCATCTACTATTTCTTCTTGTATATCCTTAATTTCCATTACCTGACTTTATGCAAAAATACAATAAGTATAAATCGTTTTCAATTAAAAGGTCTGCTGCTGCAAGCTGTTTATTCAAGCATTGCTTTAGCACGCTTTACCCCAGTTACCAGGGCATCAATCTCTTCTTTGGTATTATAAAAACTAAAACTGGCTCGCACTGTGCCCGGGATTTTGTAAAAATCCATTATGGGTTGTGCGCAATGGTGTCCCGTACGGACGGCTATTCCCAATTTATCCAAAATAGAACCAATATCGTAGGGGTGTATGCCCTCTATATTGAAGGAAATCACTGAAGTCTTGTTTTTAGAAGTTCCGTAAATACGTAATCCTTCTATTGACAATAGTTGCTCGGTCGCGTATTCCAAAAGTTCATTTTCATAGTGTGCAATAGCCTCAATACCGATGGAGTTCATATAATCCAATGCCGCGCCGAAGGCTATGCCACCACAAATATTGGGGGTACCCGCTTCAAATTTATGGGGTAAATCGGCATAGGTCGTCTTTTCAAAGGTAACCTCTGCAATCATTTCACCACCACCTTGATAAGGAGGTAGTTTATTCAACCATTCTTCTTTGCCATAAAGCACGCCAACGCCCGTAGGTCCGCACATTTTGTGAGCTGATACCGTATAAAAATCAACATCCAATTTTTGTACATCTGCCTGAATATGGGGTGCTGCTTGGGCACCATCAATCAATACTGCTGCCCCAATACTATGGGCTGCATCGATTATTTTTTTGATTGGATTAACCGTTCCCAAGGCATTTGATACATGGTTGCAAAAAACCAACTTTGTCTTGTCAGACAATAATTTGTGGTATTCATCCAAAATCAATTCCCCCTCATCATTCATGGGAATTACCTTTAGAATTGCCCCGGTTCGCTCACACAGCATCTGCCATGGAACGATGTTGGAATGATGCTCCAAGGCAGAAACAATAATCTCATCCCCTTTTTTCAGAATGGATGAAAATCCGCTAGCCACTAAATTTATACTATGGGTTGTCCCTGAGGTAAAAATAATCTCGTAGGACTTTGCTGCATTAAAATGCTTTTGGATTTTTATACGCGCTTGCTCGTATTTATCAGTTGCTTCCTGGGAAAGCGTATGAACCCCGCGGTGAATATTTGCGTTGTATTTACTATAGTATTCAACAATAGCATCAATTACCTGTTGAGGTGTTTGGGAGGTGGCAGCATTGTCAAAATACACCAAAGGATTACCGTTGACCTTTCGCCCAAGGATTGGGAAATCATTCCGAATTACTTGTGGGTTGAAAGAAATCTTTTCCATTTTATAAATCAAATCCCAAACTCACCCCTAACTTTTTAGCAATGAGTTTCTTTATTCTTGAT
>CBDUKE010000090.1:0-12325 GCA_965367725.1 uncultured Maribacter sp.
AGTATGCAGTATTCCAAAACCCCCTTGCGCATTTGTGCTTTTGTGTTTTCTACATTCATAATTTCATGATTCTATTAATTTAACTGTTCGCTTTGTCCCGAATTGATTTCGGCATTTTTCCAGTTCTAGGCTTCTTTCAAAAAACGACATTTGATTAAGATGTTCTGATTTAAGCCTAAGGACAGGTTTTGATTGATGAATAAACTCCCGTGAGTTACTAAAGGTGTGATGAATACCTATTTTTTCCTATTTAATGTAGGCTGATGATTCTGGTCATCTGCCAATTACCATTTTGCTGTGTCCATATTCCAATAAATTTGCTAGGTTTTGAAATGGCATCGGGTTCTTGGTTGTTGTAAAATTTGTGAAGCCCCATAGCTACGGCACCATATCCTTTAATTTCATGAACCTCAAAGCTACCCGCTACCAATTCACGTGTTACTTTACCACAAATATTTTTTTCTATGCTCTCAAGAATTTCTTTCTTGGAAGTCGATAAACCACCTTGATCATGATAAAATTCCAAGTCCTCAGCTAAAATCGTGGCTTGAGTCTTCATATCGCAAGTGTTGTATGCTGTGAAATAGGTATCGTCCATTACTTTTAAGGTTTTATATAATTCAGAATCTTTAGCTACCTGTGCCATCGAAAGATTCATCATTAAAACCATGCCTAATACAAACATTATGTTTTTTGCTATTTTCATTATTTAATGAATTTTATAGTGAAAGGATAACTAAAAGTCTGTCCTTCACTGGTTCTAATAGTTGCCAATATGGTGTAAACCACATTCACGATAAAAAGCCCTGCCTGTAATAGCCCGGCGATTCCTAATGGGAAAATCCAAGATCCAAAGGGCATATCGTCAAAATCAAAATCAATATTAAAATTATTGTAGCTATTGAGATTTCCCAGTCCAAAATGACCATGGTCAAAAATTTCGGGAATAAACCCAAGAAAGAAGGGAATGCTCACAATACCCAAGATGATGGAATATAGGAGTATGCTTATTTGAAAGTTCAAGGCTTGCTTACCATTATAATCAACAAACTCATATTCCTTTTTATTGGCGGTCCATAATACCAATGGAATGATGAAATTACCAAAGGGAATAAAGAACTTACTAAAGGTCGACGCATGTATGATTGCGGATAAATTTCTTTCGTGTTTTGATAAGGTGTCTGTCATGGCCTATTATTTTCTTATACAAATATATATCCAAAAGAAGGTACTATGCAAGACATAGTACTAAATATTAACAAAAGATTAACATTTATTACTTCAACTATTTTGCATACTTTTAAAGAAAATTATAATGAATATGGGGATTTCCGTAGGAAAAATAAATACATTCACTTTTTTCAAGTTACCGTCAGCTTGGTGGTGTGGCGTGCGCTTAAAGTACATAGATAAGCAAAAAGCCATAGTAACGGTAAAGCATAAATGGTTTAATCAGAACCCTTTTAAGTCGATGTTTTGGGCAGTACAGGGTATGGCTGCAGAGTTTAGTACGGGGACCATGGTCATTGATCAAATAAGAGAAAGTGGCAAGAACATTTCAATGTTGGTTGCAAACAATACAGCCAATTTTTCCAAAAAAGCCACAGGGCGTATAACATTCACATGTGAAGACGGGCATTTGATCAAGGATGCTTTGGATAAGACTATTGAAACCGGGGAAGGACAGACCTTTTGGATGAAATCTGTCGGCCTAAATCAAGATGGGGTAGTGGTTTCTACTTTTAAATTTGAATGGACGGTAAGGCTTAAGAGTTAATTTTTTTAGTTGACAGTTTTGAGTTGAGGGGTATTTGGGTAGATTATCCCCTTAAGGGGACTTTAGGGGTGTAATTATCAGTTTGATAATTTGGTAGTGATTGAAATGTAACAATCCATGAAAACCATCAACTAACAACTGTAAACCATAAACGAAACATAAATGAACGCACACGAAATAGACTTCGAGATTTTTGGAGAGGAAATGCAGTACGTAGAAATTGAACTGGACCCTCAGGAAGCTGTTGTTGCCGAAGCTGGCAGTTTTATGATGATGGATTCCGATATAAAGATGGACACCATTTTTGGGGATGGTTCCAATCAGGACAATAGTGTTCTTGGTAAAATATTTTCTGCCGGTAAGCGGGTACTTACAGGGGAAAGTCTTTTTATGACCGCTTTTCTAAATGTAGGACAAGGCAAAAAGCAAGTAAGTTTTGCTTCCCCTTATCCCGGAAAGATATTACCCATTGACCTCTCTGAAAAGGATGGTAAATTCATTTGTCAGAAAGATGCATTCCTATGTGCCGCCAAAGGGGTTTCCGTGGGGATTGAATTCTCTAAACGCCTGGGAAGAGGGCTATTCGGGGGAGAAGGTTTTATAATGCAAAAATTGGAAGGGGATGGTTTGGCATTTGTTCACGCCGGTGGTACTTTAGCTAAAAAAGTCCTAGGTGCTGGTGAGGTCCTGAAAGTAGACACAGGCTGTATTGTTGGTTTCACCAAGGATGTGGACTATGATATTGAATTCGTAGGTGGTATAAAAAATACGGTTTTCGGTGGTGAAGGTTTGTTCTTTGCAACACTACGCGGCCCCGGAACGGTCTATATACAATCCTTACCATTTAGCAGATTGGCTGGACGTGTTATAGCATCAATTCCCAGAGGAGGCAAGGACAAAGGCGAAGGCAGTATTCTTGGTACAATAGGTGATATTGTTGGAGGTGATAATCGTTTTTAAGAATAAAATAAATTTCTATTGAAAAAAGGAAAGGTAAGAAACATCAAAACCGAGTTATTGTCGGATAATTGGTATACCCTAAATAAAATAACCTTTGAATACGAAAAAGAAGACGGTTCATGGGAGACCCAAATAAGAGAGGCCTACGATCGGGGTAACGGTGCAGCCATACTACTCTATAATTCCAATAAAGGCAATGTGGTGCTTACACGACAGTTTAGAATGCCCACCTATGTTAATGGTAATGAGGACGGAATGATGATTGAAGTCTGTGCGGGACTTTTAGATGGCGATCATCCCGAGGATTGCATTAAAAAGGAAGTGGAAGAAGAAACAGGCTATAAGATTGAAAACGTCCAAAAGGTTTTCGAAGCATATATGTCCCCAGGCTCAGTAACTGAAATCCTGCATTTTTTCATAGGTGAATATACAGAGGATATGAAAATAGGTGAAGGAGGTGGTGCCGAGGAGGAGAGTGAGAATATTGAAGTGTTGGAAATGGATTTCAAAAAAGCTTTGGACATGATCCAAACTGGGAAAATTAGGGATTCTAAGACTATTATGCTCTTACAATACGCTCAAATAAATAACTTGTTTTTTGCCTCTTAAAGGCATTTTGATAGCTGATTATTGCTCCATATCAAATAACTTTAAACTCATAACTTCTTTTAATAGTTATCCCGAATATTCTCGAAAATGCTTTGCATTCGTCTTTTTATTTCTGACGAACTTTCCATAAAATGATTGTTCATAAAGCTGAATATCAAAGTTTTACCTGATTTGGTAAGTAGGTAGCCACTTAGGCAGTGATTGTTTCCTAAGCTACCTGATTTTGCGTAAATGTAAGGGTCTGGACTTCCCGGATACCAATCTTTTGTAGTATCTGATATACCCCCAGTTGGGAAGAACAAGAATAATCTTTCCCTGGGAATTTCATTGTACATGCTATGCAACACATGGACCATAGATTCGGGAGTGAACAAATTGTAACGGGATAAGCCCGAACCATCTACCCATCTTGGTGGTTGTCTTAAATCTGACAAATAATTATCCAGAACAAATTGTCTGGCCTTTTGGCTATTCAAAGAATCTGATAGGGTAGAGGAACCCAAAATCAATAATTGCTCGGCGAGAAAATTATCGCTTACTTCCATCATTCGTTTATATACAGTATCAGAAGGCATTCCGTATAAAATCTGCTGCTGCCCATCCGGAAATTGATGCGTTATATGTATTTTCTTTTTAAGTGATTTTTCCAACAAGGTTTTTATTATACTAGGTTTGACCCTGAATGGAATTTCTACCGTATCTCTTTTAGAAGGATTAAAATAAAATATGTTTTTCTCCAATTCCCTGTTTACGGGATAATCCAAAAACACAATACTATCCTTAAAATACTTGGGTTGTACTTCAAGTTTGTCAGTATTAGTAATGGTCAGTATATTTCCATATAGCGGTAAACCACTCCGCTCCGGGGAATAGTACCAATGATAATCTTCCCAAGACCAGCCTGGGCCAAATTTTTCATCAATGAAATTGTTGGGAAAAAGGGCGATGTTTTCATACTTGTCCATAAAATGAAGCGCTGTGCTATCATTAAAATAGGGGTGTAAAACCGAAGGATCACCAGTCCCTTGAACGTATAATGTATCATTCCCAACAATATATTTTAAAGAAGGAATGCTATCCGGTAATAGTTTTAATGAAGCATAAAGTGTGAAAATCTTAGTATTACTGGCAGGTGTAAAGTATTTAATACTATTGATGTTGTAAATGGTATCCTTGCTTTCTGGGTCGATAACTAAAAAACCAGTAAACTGATTATCGTATTGGTAAGATTTTATTTGGGCATCAATTTTCTTGACTAAACTTCTCTTAACTGAAGCACATCCAACAAACAACAAAATCAACAGATGTAATACAACGATTTTTTTCATAGGGTGAACAAGAAAATTACCAATTTCTATTTAAGAAATCTATATTAAATGGAATTTATTGAATTTTTAACAATATGGAAACAATATTGTATGGGTATTTATGGTTAACTTTAGAGAATACAACAACTAATTAAAAACATTTTGGAATATGGCTAGAGCTATGCTTGAGTACACCAAAACGGTACTTAAAAAAGTTAGTTTTGACGCAAGACTCTTTTACAAAGAGGTAAAAAAGGCAGTAAAAAGGCTACTGCCGGCCGAACTAGAAGAATTGAAGCACTGGTTGCAACAGTTCATAACCGATAAGCCACAATTACAGGAAAGTCTTATCTATTTAAAAGCATAATACCAAAACCACCCTGACAGAATCGTCAGGGTGTTTTTTTTTCCAATAAAAGACCAAGATTGTCGTTTGTAGTGTATATAACAATTAGTAAAAGCAATTGTATGAAATATATACCTACTATATTATTCGTATTGTTTTTAGGATGCGCGGATGATGATTTAAACAACAATCAAATTGACCACCACATTTTTGGTCAATGGCAATTGGAAGCTACGAAAATAAGCCCTGGAGGAATTGTTGATTGGTCTGATGTAACCAATGGGGAGATTTACGAATTCAAAACAGATGGAACGATAGTATTGTCAAAATGGGACACTTGTAAGGGCCCTATTAGCGGTACATTCGCAGTATACGAAGACAAACTATATTTGAGATTTTCGTGCGATTCAACACTGTATGAACCCAGTTATAATATTTGGTTTGAAGAAGATAAGCTCATCTTGGGCTTTGTGGGTTGTATTGAAGAATGTTCTTATCGTTTTAGGGCCATAAAATAATCTTACTTATTTATCGGACTTATTATTTTCACGTCCTGAAAGGCAATGGCACCCCTTACGATGCCGGAGATCACGTCTTTCAAGGCTTCGGTAATTTGAATTTTCAATTCGCTTTTGTGGTATATTAAACTAACCTCCCTGGCAGGAGATGGGTTGTTGAAGTATTTCAGATTCTTCTTTTTGATTTCATCCAAATCCAGCGTATTCAAATAAGGTAATAAGGTCATTCCCAAGCCCTCATTTGATAAATTCACCAAAGTTTCAAAACTGCCACTCTGCAGTTGAAAATGTTCCTCATCATAATTTTTTTGAGCGTTGCATATGTTTATAACGCCATCCCTAAAACAATGTCCGTCTTTCAACAATAAGATATCCGCAATATCCAAATCCTCGGGATTTAGATGCTTTACATTGGCCAATCTATGGTTAGTGGGCACATAACCAACAAAAGGCTCGTAATACAACGGGCGCTCTTTTATAAACTCAATTTCTAAAGGAGTGGCGGCTATACCTGCATCAATATGGCCGTCTTGAATTTTGCGAATAAGACTTTCAGTGTTTAGTTCTTTTATGATTAGGTTGATTTTAGGATATTTATTGATAAATGTTTTCAAGAACATGGGCAATAGCGTGGGCATAATCGTCGGGATGATTCCCAAGGTATAATCACCTCCAATAAAACCTTTTTCTTGATCTACAATATCCTTGATCCGTTCAGCCTCATTTACAATATTTTTCGCCTGTTCCACAATTTTTCTACCCACTTCGGTAATGGAAATCGGTTTTTTGCTTCGGTCAAAAATCAACACATCCAATTCGTCTTCAAGCTTCTGTACCTGCATACTTAAAGTTGGCTGTGTAACAAAGCTTTTTTGTGCAGCCAAGGTAAAGTTTTGATATTCGGCAACGGCTAGTACATACTGTAGTTGGGTAATGGTCATGCATGATAATTTAAGCCTATAAAATTATAAAAACTATCAATTACATTTATGGAAATGCGAATTTATATTCATTAAATTTATACTGTAATCAAAATTGTTTTAAAGATGAAACTAAATAGTATTGGCTTAAATGCCAATAAATCAAAGGAATTAAGTAATGAATTGAATGGCTTACTAGCCAATTTTCAACAGTATTACCAAAACCTTCGAGGTATACATTGGAATATAAAAGGGAAACGTTTTTTTGACCTTCATGTCAAGTTCGAAGAGCTTTATAATGATGCGAATATTAAGGTTGATGAAATTGCAGAACGTATTCTTACCTTAGGGGGAATGCCGCTGCACACCTTCGAGGATTATATGGAAAAGACTCAGGTGCCAGTGGGTAAGAATATAACCAAGGATGAGGAGGCAATTCGACTTATTGTAGATTCGCTAACACAGCTACTCATAATTGAACGAAGTATTTTGAATGCTTCAGGTGATGCAGAAGATGAGGGAACAAATTCAATGATGAGCGATTTTATTACCGAGCAAGAAAAGACGGTTTGGATGATGAAAGCTTGGCTTGTTGAAGAAATATAGAGTTTCTTAAATTTTATAGAAGAAAAAGGCTTGCTGTTGGCAAGCCTTTTTGCAATTGGTGAAATTTCCTTAAAACCGAATTCTAAATTCCATATCCTCTGCTGTAACTTCAAATTTCGCTGCATTAAAGTTAGGAGGCCCGTAAAGTTCCATATCCCCTGATGTGGTATAACGCTCTGTTGGCATTCCGTTGGCTTCAAAATCCATTCTGTTGTTGTTATTGCTATCATGCAAAATCATGATGGCATAGGTACCTGGTGTTACGTCTGAAAAAGTAAGCGTTACCTCTCCCTTGGAAGCCTTAATTGCTTCATTCTTTACCCCCTGACCTTTCATGAACGTTTCTTCAGAGTGGAGCCCCCCGATTATTGTACCTTCATTTGAAAGTACGTTTTCAATAGTTAGGGTAATGTTGACTCCCTCGTTTTTCTGGGCTGTTGCTACAAAGCTTGTAAATACTAATCCGATAATAAGTCCTAATGTTTTCATGATGTACAAAGTTTTAATTGTTTTTAGATAGTCCAAATTTCCCAAACATCCTTTGGTTTTAAAAAAAGGAATTACCCAACTGTAGATTAGCTGGAGCGAATTGTAATTCAAATAACCAAACACATTTCAGGTTACAAATAATACAATTCGGTCATCTTATTTAGCAGGGCCACAATACCCTTCGCACATTTGTTCCAACAAAAACGAACAGCCATGCTTAAAAAGGTATTATTGTCTATCCCATTTCTTTTTTCAACTTTGATTATAGCTCAAACTTCAATTTCTGGAACCGTCAAAGATGAAAAGAACAATCCTATTACCGGCGCTAATGTCTATCTAGAAGGCTCCTATGATGGTGCTTCAACCAATGCCAATGGCAACTTTTCCTTTACAACAGCCGAGAACGGCACACAAACCTTGATCGTTTCCGCTATTTCCTATGAAACCCATTATGAGTTAGGGGATGTGGCATTTTTAAAGAAACTTCAAATAACATTGAAGGAGACCATAAATCAACTTACAGGGGTAACCTTGACGGCTGGCTCTTTTGAAGCTGGCGATAACTCCAAAGTTTCTGTATTGAAACCTTTGGATATTGTTACCACTGCCGGAGCGGTAGGTGATTTTGTGGGCGCTCTTCAAACTTTACCTGGAACATCAACAGTTAGTGAAGATGGTAGATTGTTTGTACGCGGTGGATCAGCAGGAGAGACACAGGTATTTATAGATGGACTTCGTGTTTACCAACCTTTTAGTGCCACAGCCAACAATATACCCACTAGAGGAAGGTTTTCACCATTTCTATTTAAAGGGATCACTTTTAGTACTGGCGGCTATTCCGCAGAATACGGCCAAGCACTTTCCAGTGTCCTGTTGCTGAATACCACAGATGTTCCTGAACAGGAAAAAACAGATATTTCATTGATGTCAGTAGGAGGGGGAGTTGGGCATACCGAAATTTGGGGTAAAGAATCCTTGAGCATTAACACCTCTTATATTAATTTGGCACCCTATGAGTCTTTGATTCCGTCTAATCAAGGTATTCGTTGGAACAAGCCTTATGCATCTATTTCTGGGGAAGCTGTTTTTCGAAGTAAGGGGGAAAACAATATTTTCAAACTATATACAGGTTTTAATCATAGTGATCTGGATATTGAACAAGAGGATATAAATTTTGAGGAGTTTGTTCGGTTTAGGTTGAAGAACAATAATCTTTATTTTAATTCATCCTACAAGCACTTCTTGGAAAACGAATGGACGCTTACAGCAGGAGCAAGTATTTCTGCCGATACAAATGAAATAGCAATTCTGGCTGATGGGATTGAAACCAAAGAAATTGGAGCACATCTCAAATTGAAATTGAAGAAAAACTTCAGCAGCCGTTTTCAGTTGAATTTCGGGGGAGAGTTTTTTAAGCTTGATTATGAGGATAGCTTTTTAGCCGCAGAAGGATTCAGTTTTAATAGCGATTATAATGATGATTTAATAGCTGTGTTTACTGAAGCTGATATATTTTTCAGCAATCGCTTTGCCATGAAATTGGGCTTGCGGGGTGAACACTCCAATGCCATTCAAGCCTTTAATTTGGCTCCTAGGTTGTCTTTGGCCTATAAGAGCAGTGAAAATGGACAATTTTCAATGGCCTATGGTGATTTTTACCAAAATCCAAATACTGAATTTGCAAAGTTCAATACATTGCTTGATACTGAAAAGACATCACATTACATAGTAAACTACCAGTACACTGGTGATGGTAAAACATTTAGGGCCGAAGCGTATTATAAGGATTATGATAGGTTGGTGAAATATGATACCGAGAGGCCCCAATTTGACTCTAATTATACTAATCTTGGAAGCGGTTACGCGACAGGACTCGATATTTTTTGGAGGGATAACAAGAACATCAAAAACCTTGATTATTGGATTTCCTATTCCTATTTGGATACAGCACGTGACTATTTGAATTTTGAGGAAAAGGCAACACCTAACTTTGCGCCAAAGCACAACTTTTCGGTAGTTACCAAATATTGGGTCAATGATTGGCGGTCACAAGTGGGGTTTTCATTTACCCATGCTTCAGGCAGACCTTATGATAATCCGAATACAAATGAATTTCTTGCAGCGAAAACAAAATCATATAACAACCTCAGTCTAAATTGGGCATACCTTATTTCACAACAGAAGATATTGTACTTTTCGGTTAATAACGCCTTGGGTATAACTAATGTAAATGGCTATCAATATGCAGATGCCCCCAATTCTAATGGAGTTTTTGATAGAAGAACAATTCGCCCTTCTGCGGACACTTTTTTCTTTGTAGGCTTCTTTTGGACCATAAGTAATGATAAAAGTAGTAACCAATTGGATAATCTATAAGTTCAAGAGTGATTCCAGTTCTGTGGGTCATCACTTTCTTTAGGTGAAAGCCCAATTATATCACCTTTTGTAGTAACGCCTAGACCAAGAACACTGCGGTTTACATAGTTGAAATAACTTGTGACTTGGTTTATTTCCAAAATCTCACCATCTGTAAATCCCACTTGCTGCAGTAGTTTAACATCAGTTTCGTTTACTTTTCTTAAGGATAGTGTTAGCTTTTTAGCATAATTAATTCCGGATAAATATTTGGCATCAAAAAATGATTTTAAGTCATCGCTATCGATAGCTTCAAAAAATAATGTAGACCGCTCCTCATTATTTAAAAGTCGTGTTAGTCCGGCGGAGTGATGTTCAACACAATAATCACAATGGTTTAAATGGCTTACATAAACCCCGATAGCCTCTAAATACCACTTAGGCAACGTGTTACCTGAATGATGCAACACACTTTTATATAAAGTCATATGCCCTTCCAAGGTATGGGGCCTTAAACTATGGATCAATAAGACATTGTCAATATTGTCATTAGGGCCATTTACTCTTTTATAAATACGCTTAAGTTTGGCCCCGGCCTTTTCGTAGTTTATTATTTTGATCCAACTCACAGGATATTTGTATTAGGTTAATATCCAAGAAAAATATATGAATTAAATGGGTTTGTAAAGAATATGAAGCTCTATTTCTGCATTTTTAGATAAAAGTCAGAGAAGTGTTTGCCCGAACCATAGATTATAAAAAACAAACAGATTAGCAAAGCTATTGATGCTACTATAAGATTGCTAGTATTTATTTCCCCTAAAAAAATCACTATTTTGGCTCACCGGGTAAGTAAACCAATTACAATTAAAAACCACCCACAAAATGAGATGGAGCTATATAATGGTTGATCAACATTCCGCCAGGCATATTTTCAAATGGTTCTATTACAACTGCCAACTGGCCGAAATTTGACATAAAATCAACCCCTTTGGCAAAAAGAAAAACCCCAAACGCAACTCGGATTAAATCTATCGGATAATACGAAAGGGCATTGGCCCATTTATTCAATTATTTTATAGTATTCCAAACCCTTTCAATCAGTGCTTTGGTGGCTCTAATTCCATCTGGTTCAGGCATATTTTCGCCTTCAAACTCAATTCCGATATGACCATCAAAACCAAAATCTTTAACGATTTTGAGCATTTTTTGGTAATCAATGATGGTTTCATTGCCATTTTCATCAAAAGCATAACTTTTGGCACTCACTCCTTTTGCAAAAGGTAAAAATTCGGTAACTCCTTTATAACGGTCATAAACATCATCGCATCGATTGTTTTGGGTACTTCCCCATTTGGCATTTAGGCACCAATTGCCAAAATCAGGAAGCGTGCCCAAGTAAGGGTTTTGAACTTCCTTGATGATGCCTGTCATAAATTCGCCGTTAGATGTGTGAAGACCATGATTTTCTATGATTACATTAATTTTTTCCTTCTTTCCATAGGCTGCAAGTTCCCCTAATCCATCTACCAATGCAGTACGTACCAGATTTGTGTCGCCCTCGCCAAAAGCATTGACCCGAATAGAGTGACATCCTAATATTTTTGCAGCATTGATCCACTTATAATGGTTTTCTACCGCTTTTTTTCTTTTAGGGTCATTCAAATTACCTAAATCGCCCTCATTATCAACCATAATAAGAAGGCTTTTTACACCTTCGTTTTCGGCATTTTGTTTCATCTGAGACCAGAATTTTTCACTGTTAACCATTTTCACATAAAACTGGTTTACATATTCAACAGCATTTATGCCATAGGTGTTCTGGGCAATCTGTGCAAAATCCACGGCCTGAATCAGACCTTTTTCCAAAGCCCGGTGCAACGACCATTGTGCCAAGGATATTTTAGGCATGGAAGTGGGAATCGATATTGTTGCATGGATTGATAAAGGCATTAAGGAGGCTGCCGTTGCGCCAAGGGCTGTTTTCTTAATAAAGGATCTTCTGCTATTCATGATATTTAGCTATTTAACAAACAAATTAGTCTAATATAATTGATAAAACAATGGTCTATTTGCTTTTAAGGTTAATATGATTAATTTCATTTGCTTAAATGCAATTCAATAATTAGAATGAAAGTATTATTCATTGGTGGAACAGGGAATATAAGCACAGCTGCGAGTCGTTTGGCGCTGCAAAGGGGCATGGATCTCTATCACCTAAATAGAGGACATACCAAAGTAGCATTATCAGGTGTGAAAACGATTCTTGGGGATATCAATAAACCTGATGAATGCGCTGAATTGGCAAAACATCACTGGGATGTAGTCGTCAACTGGATTGCCTTTACTCCCGAGGATATTGACCGGGATATTACACTTTTTAAGGGCAAGACAAAACAATATATTTTTATTAGTTCAGCTTCTTGCTATCAAACACC
>CBDUKE010000091.1:0-12209 GCA_965367725.1 uncultured Maribacter sp.
TTACCTATGAATGGACCTTTGCTGATGGAAGCCCGATTTTGATAAGCAACGGTACCAATGAAGCAAATATTACCGGCATTGGCGCTGGAAGTTATATATTGACCGTTACCGATGACAATACAACGACTACATCGGCAACTATCGTGATCAACCAACCCACTGCACCACTTGATATAACCAATGTGATCACTACGGATGTAAGCTGTTTTGAAGGAACTGATGGCAGTGTTCAAATAGAGGCCCAAGGGGGAACAGGCGCCTATACCTATTCCTTGGATGGCGTCACCTATCAGAACTCTGCTATCTTTAATGGACAGGCCCAAGGCAGTTTTACAGCCTATGTCAGGGATGACAATAATTGTGATTTTATATATCCCATTCCAGTCGTTTTGAATGAACCCCAAGAATTGGGTTTCGTTATCGACCTTCAACAACCTCTTTCTGCTGCAAATGCAGCGGATGGTGCCATAACTATAACGGCATCTGGGGGGACTGGAACTTTATCCTATAGTTGGACAGGGCCTTCAGGCTTTACACCCATAAACAGTAATGTATTGGAAAACCTTCCTGGCGGCGATTATCTAGTGACCATTACCGATGAAAACTATGCCCTCAACAATGGCGCTGGTTGTATCTTGGTCTCACAGCAGCCTATTACCATAGCTGAACCAGGACAACTTATTGTGTCGATAAACCAAACCGTATTCTTGGAATGTAACGGTGATGACTTTGCCGAAATCACGGCCAACGTGCAAGGCGGTGTTTTCCCATATACCTTTGAATGGTTTCAAATTGAAAATGGAAATGACATACTGTTGGCCGAGGATACCGAAATAATCGGAAATCTATCGGAAGGAGCTTATTTTGTAAGGGTTACAGACGTAAATACAATTACCGTTGATGCGACATCGATTATCATTGAACAACCAGATCTATTGGAAATAACCGAGGATAGTATTACAGATGTGCTCTGCAGCGGAGCGGAAACCGGAAGCATTGCTATTTCGGTACAAGGGGGAACATTACCATATACCTATGAATGGAGTAATGGTGCGGTTACAGAAGATCTGACCAATATTGCAGCCGGGGAGTATTCCGTGCTGATTTTTGATGATAATGGCTGTCTGGCGGAAAGCACTTTTATTGTGGGAACTCCCGATGATGCCTTACAGATCGTCGATGCAACCTTAGTGGATGTCAGTGAATATCAGGCCAATGACGGAAGCATTGCCTTGGAGATTTCCGGAGGATCCGAGCCATACACCATCGCATGGACCAGAATCTCAGATGGCCAGAATGTGGGAGATCAAACTACGCTCTCCAATTTAGCTGCCGATACGTATGAAGTTTTCATTACCGATGCCAATGGATGTACAGTTACCGAAATCTATGAAGTGGCTCAACCTGATATCGTTGAGGAGACCATAATTCAACCCACCTGTGCTGGCGAGTCCAATGGAAGCATTGAAGTATTGGTCAACCAGGGCAATGGGGTTTTTACCTATAGTTGGAGTACCGGGGAAACGACAAGCGGTATCAGTGGACTCGGAGGAGGGAATTATTCCGTAACCATTACGGGCTTTGGCGACGGACCGATTACACGCGCCTATGAAATTTTGGATCCATTGCCAATAGAAGTAAATCTAGGGGAGGATAGGGTCCTTTGCTTAGACCAAGAGGCCATACTCGATGCCACAGTGGAAGATGGGACAGCTACTTATACTTGGAGCGCTGATAATGGGTTCTACAGTACAGAGCCATTGATAACGGTAACCACAAGTGGTAATTATTCGGTAATCGTTCAATCGGCAACCGGATGCACAGCGGAAGGAAGTGTTTTGGTTGCTATCAGTACGGATGAGATCAGTGCCGAATTTGCCGTTTCAAGCCAGGCATTTGTCGGTGAGACGGTGGTGGCAGTAGATATAAGTTATCCATTGCCCGAATCAATGGAATGGGTAATTCCCGAAGGTGCAGAGATTCTAAAGCAAGATTCCGATGAAACGGAATTGGTGTTTTCCGAAGCTGGGGAATATGAAATAGGAATTATAACGACCCAAGGCGGATGTATCGCCCAAGTTTCGAAAACGGTACTGGTGGTCGAGAAGGATGGGTCAATTACGGATGAAGATAAGGAGGAAAGACAGCAAATAGTTGAGGACTTTATTGTTTTCCCCAACCCTACAAGCGGGGAATTTACAGCTGAAGTGAATCTAAGTGAGCGTGGAAACATAAGTATAAAGGTCTTCAGCTTCGCGAACAACACCTTATTGGCCTCTGAAAGGGCAAGAGGTGAATCCTCATATAGCATTCCTTTTGATATTTCAGCATTGCCCTCGGGTGTCTATGCGGTGCTCTTGGAAACTCCATACGGAAATTCGTTACGAAAAATAATTGTAAATTAATAGGAAGAATCTTTTTACGATATTTGCCTAAGAATATTATTTTATGACAAAACAAAGAATTGATATAGCAGCCCATCTTAGGGCCATGTGGTAAACCCCTTGTCGAATATTCCGTTGCGCATTGCTAATGCTGTCTAATATTAAGGTTAATTTATATTTCAAAACATCATATCATGTCTATCTTAGATAATACTTCATTACACTTACCAAAAGAAAACCCTGAAGCCGAAGACTTCTTACCGCTTTTGGGCACTGATTATGTAGAACTTTATGTGGGCAATGCCAAACAGGCTGCACATTATTACATTTCCGCCTGGGGTTTTCAACCTTTGGCTTATGCAGGTCTTGAAACTGGGTTAAAAGACAAAGTGTCTTATGTTGTTCAACAAGATAAGATCAAGTTGGTCCTTACTTCACCTTTAAAATCAGGTGGCGAGATCAATAAACATATTGATGCACATGGCGACGGTGTAAAAGTAATTGCCTTATGGGTAGATGATGCCGCCAAAAGTTATCATGAAACGACCAAACGAGGTGCCGAAAGTTATTTAGCACCTAAAAAAGTTAAAGATAAAAATGGCGAAGTTACGCTGTCAGGCATTCATACCTATGGCGAAACAGTACATATATTTGTTGAAAGGGCGAACTATGATGGTATATTTTTACCTGGCTTTGTGAGCTGGAACCCACGTTATAAAGCTCCTGATGTTGGTTTAAAATATATAGACCATATGGTAGGCAACGTTGGTTGGAACGAAATGAACAAATGGTGTAAATTCTACGAAGAAGTAATGGGCTTTGTCCAATTGATATCTTTTGATGATGAGGATATTTCGACCGAGTATACGGCCTTGATGAGCAAAGTAATGAGCAACGGTAATGGAAGAATAAAATTCCCCATAAACGAACCGGCAGACGGAAGAAAAAAGTCACAGATAGAAGAGTATATAGAATTCTATAACGGGGCCGGTGTTCAGCATATGGCTATGGCCACTGATAATATTGTCGAGACGGTAACAGCACTTAGAGACCGTGGAGTGGAGTTCTTAACGGTGCCTCCAATCTATTATGAAGATGTATTGGACAGGGTCGGCGAAATCGATGAAGAACTTGCACCCTTAAAAGAACTGAGTATCCTTATTGATAGGGATGATGAAGGTTATCTGCTACAGATTTTCACGAAACCGATATTGGACCGGCCAACAATGTTCATTGAAATCATTCAAAGGAAAGGGGCGAAATCATTTGGAAAGGGAAATTTCAAGGCCCTTTTTGAGGCCATTGAACGAGAACAGGAATCCCGAGGAACCCTTTAATGGGCATGGTTTTCTTAACAATTCGCCAATTTTCATGAAACAAGCATAAATAACTGTTAAGGGTTTAGTTAAAGTACGTTAAAAAGCTTTTGGGCAATAATAGTATGTATTAAATTTGTGCGTGTAAGGGGTGGTTCCCTTACAACTTTAAGTATTGGTTTTTCATAATTTAAAGTTTGGTTGGTTATTTAGGAAAAGCCCAGTTTTATGACTGGGCTTTTTTTTTGCACAATACTTTGGAACAAATATTGTTTATGTAATAGTAAATATTAAAATAGATTAATTCACGTTTAGTATTTTTACAAACTAATCGAGGTATGAGAATATTTTTTACATTATTATTTATGGCAATTACACTCGGCGCCAATGCGCAGGATAGTACATCTGTGTTCAAGCCTGGTGAATGGTTGAAATTCCGTATGCACTATGGCTGGCTAAATGCCAGTTATGCAACTTTACAGGTTAATTCTGATAGTATTGATGGCGTACCGGTGTACCACGTTGTAGGTAGAGGACAAACCACGGGTTTTGCAAGCATATTTTTTAAGGTTGATGATACCTATGAAAGTTATTTCGGTAAAGAAGATGGTAAGCCTTACAGATTTGTTCGAAAAATAAATGAAGGAGGTTACAAAAAAGATGTAGAGATCAATTTTGACCATGAAAAGGATAAAGCAATTTTGAACGATAAAAAGAACAAGAAAAAGTTTAATTTTACGCTCCAAGACAGCATTCATGACTTAATTTCAGCTTTTTATTACCTAAGAAACAATTATAACCCGGATAGCTTGGTTGTTGGAGAAGCCATAAAATTAAAAATGCTATATGATGATGATGGTATTTTCAATTTTCATTTAAAGTATTTAGGAACTGAGGTAATTAGAACAAAGTACGGTAAGGTTGAATGCTATAAGTTTAGACCATTGGTGCAATCCGGAAGGGTTTTCAAAGAACAGGAGAGTCTTACGCTTTGGGTTTCCAACGACAAAAACAGAATTCCCGTTCGCATTAAAGCCGAATTGGCCGTAGGTGCGATAAAGGCAGATTTGGATGGCTATAATGGACTAAAGCATCAGTTTAAAATAGTAATGGATTGACCATAGCATGGAAAACAAAGAGCAGATTGAATCCCAAATTTTAAAGCTAGAAGAAAAGTATAAAGATTCTGGCCAAGATTTAAGCTCTTATTTAGACGGACTACTCTACCAACGTTATCTCACTTACTGGGATTATATTCACCTAGATACGTTATTAAGCCTTCAAGTGCCTCGCACTTATTTTCCTGATGAGGAAATCTTTATCATGTACCATCAAATAACCGAATTGTATTTTAAGCTTATATTGCATGAGCAAAAGCAGTTCGTAGACCATAAAGTGCAGGATGTTGATTTTTTAATTGAAAAAGCAAGGCGTATCAATAGTTATTTTGAAGCGCTGATTTCCTCCTTTAGCATCATGATAAAAGGTATGGAACGTGAACAGTTCCTAAAATACCGAATGGCCTTATTGCCGGCAAGTGGTTTTCAGTCTGTACAGTACAGGATGATCGAAGTGTATGCAACGCCATTGGAGAACTTGGTGCACCATACAGAACGGGATCAATTTTCATCAAAAAACACAATAGAGAATCTTTACGAACATATATATTGGAAAAAAGGGGCAACAGATATAACTACCGGAGAAAAGACCTTGACCCTTAAACAATTCGAGTATAGATATACGCCAAGATTGATCAGGATTGCCAAACAAGTAAAAAATAGCACGATTTACCATAAGTATTTAGAGCTATCTGAAGCGGAAAAGAATAATAAAGCACTGATCAAAGCGTTAAAGACATTGGATATCAATGCGAACATAAACTGGCCTTTGATGCATATGGGTTCTGCCCATAGATATTTAGGAAAGGAACATGGGCAAGTAGAGGCAACTGGGGGTACCAATTGGAAGAAATACCTACCACCCAGTTTTCAAAAAATAGTATTTTTTCCAGAATTATATTCAAAAGAAGAGTTAAACGACTGGGGCAAGCAATGGGTAGACCATATGCTCAACCCGAATAAAATAAAAAGATAATAATGAATAAATATTGGGGCATATTTATCATATTGGTTTTTCTTGTTTCTTGCAAGGATGAAACTGCTGATACCACAAATGAAATTAGTGTATCCGCTTTGGCGGTTATCAATGAACCGGCAATCATGGAACGCTACGGCTTTAATCTTAACGATTTTACAGTGCAACAAGATACCGTGAGGGATGGAGACAGCTTTGGGGAATTAATGTTAGAGCATAAAGTAGAGTACCCAAAAATATATAAGATTTCACAAGATTTTAGAGACACTTTCGATGTGCGCAGAATTCGCGTGGGCAAGCCTTATGTTATTTTAAAGTCAAAAGATACCACAGAGACAGCTCAGATTTTTATTTATGAGAATGACGCCATTAATTATACGGTAGTCGATTTAAGGGATAGTGTGGTCGCATACAAGAATAAGAAAAAGGTGAAATATGTAGAGCGGGAGGCATCAGGGATTATAGAGTCTTCTTTATCTGAAACCATTTTGGAACAAGGAATAGATTATAATGTCACCAATAATCTATCTGAAGTGTATGCATGGACCATAGATTTCTTCAGACTGCAAAAAGGGGATAAATTTAAGGTGGTCTACAAGGAAAAATACATCAATGATTCTATATATGCAGGGGCGGGACCCATTGAGTCCGCTTATTTTGAGCATAACGGCAAGCCAATTTATGCCTTTGCCTACGAGAGTGATTCCCTAAAGAATATTGTCGATTATTTTGATGAAGAGGCCAATAACCTGAGAAGAACTTTCTTAAGGGCTCCGGTCAAGTTCAGTAGAATATCCTCAAAATATAATCTTAAAAGAAGGATCCGGTATTATGGGTATAAATTACGCCCACACAAAGGAACTGATTATGCCGCGCGAATAGGAACACCAATTATGGCAACGGCAGATGGAACAGTGACGGAATCTACGCGTCGAGGCGGCAATGGTAAGTATGTCAAAATTCGACATAATGGCACGTATTCTACCCAGTATTTACATATGAAAAAGCAGAATGTGCGAAAGGGTGAATTTGTACGTCAAGGTGATGTGATTGGTTGGGTAGGAATGACAGGTAATACAGGAGGCCCCCACGTATGTTATCGTTTCTGGAGAAATGGGAGACAAGTGGATCCATTAAAAGAGGAATTACCACAGGCTGAACCCTTGGCTGAATCATTACGTCCCGATTATTTTACATTTATAGGACCTAAAAAGGTCCAATTGGATTGCATAGAATATGTAGAAAAACCAAAAGAAGAAGAACTGTTAACACTTAACGAGAAAAATGTCATTACAGAACACTGACCCTACACAAACCCAAGCTTGGAAAAAACTTACACAACATTATAATACTTCGAAAAATCTCCATTTAAAAGAACTATTCGCAGCTGATAAAGACAGAGCGGATAAGTTTAGTATAAAGTGGAATGATTTTTTGTTCGATTTTTCCAAAAATAGAATTACAAAAGACACTATTTCCATCTTGCTCGAATTGGCCGATGAGGTTAATTTAAAAGATGCCATTGCGAAATATTTTGGTGGAGAGGCCATTAATCAGACTGAAAATAGAGCGGTACTGCATACGGCTTTGCGTGCCAAGAAATCTGACTCGGTCATGGTTGATGGTATTAATGTTGTTCCTGAAGTATATCAGGTAAAGGAACATATAGCATCTTTTACCAACACCATTATTTCTGGGCAGAAGAAAGGATATACCGGTAAAGCTTTTACCGATGTGGTCAATATAGGAATTGGAGGTTCGGATTTGGGACCAGCGATGGTAGTAGAGGCATTGAAATTCTATAAAAATCATTTAAAAACACATTTTGTCAGTAATGTAGATGGGGACCATGTGCATGAAATTTTAAAGGAACTGAATCCTGAAACAACATTATTTGTGGTGGTTTCAAAGACGTTCACGACTCAAGAAACTTTAAGCAATGCCACAACAATCAAAAAATGGTTCTTAAAACATGCGAAACAAGAAGATGTGGCCAAGCATTTTGCAGCTGTTTCCACGAATTCTGGGAAGATTGCGGAATTTGGGATATCTGCTGAAAATGTGTTTCCTATGTGGGACTGGGTAGGCGGTCGTTTCTCATTATGGAGCGCGGTAGGCATAACCATTGCCTTGGCAGTAGGGTATGAAAATTTCGATGCCTTATTACAGGGTGCAAATGAAATGGATGAACATTTCAGACTAACCGAATTCGATAGTAATATTCCGGTAATAATGGCGCTTTTGAGCATTTGGTATAACAATTTCCATAACGCAGAGACTGAAGCGATTATTCCCTATACGCAGTATTTGAGTAGATTCTCAGCGTATTTGCAACAGGGAATCATGGAGAGTAATGGTAAGAGTGTTGACCGCAATGGCAAGCCAGTTGATTACCAAACCGGGACGATTATCTGGGGAGAACCTGGAACCAATGCGCAACATGCATTCTTTCAATTGATCCATCAGGGTACGAAATTGATTCCTGCTGATTTCATTGGATATAAAGAATCTTTGCATGGGGATACAGATCACCATAATAAATTAATGGCCAACTTCTTTGCACAGACCGAAGCTTTGATGAATGGGAAAGCCAAGAAAGAAGTGCTAAGTGAGTTAAAGGGGAAAGGCCTTGCCGAAAGCGAGATTGAAAAACTGCTTCCTTTTAAAGTATTTACAGGCAATAAGCCAACAAACACCTTTTTGATCAACAAGCTCACTCCAAAAAGTTTAGGCGCATTGATTGCGGCCTATGAGCACAAAATCTTTGTTCAAGGAGTCATATGGAATATCTTCAGTTATGATCAATGGGGCGTTGAATTGGGCAAACAATTGGCTACGAAAATACTAAAGGATATTGAGAGTTCAGAAATAGCTGATCATGACGCCTCTACCTTGAATCTTTTGCAAGATTTTAAGAAATAAACTGCTAATTTTTCATTTCTTAACAAAGGTTGATAACTTCTTATTTATCAGTGTTCATTATGCGAATTTTATGTTAAATTTAACATCGCAAAAATTAATACGGGCTTAATGTTCGGGCAATTTTAATTTCACAGCTTTGCACCGCATATTAAACCAAAAAAACACTGAAAAATGAGAAAAATGTACATGGCTTTGGCAGCCTTTCTAATGACTGCCATTGCATTTTCACAAGGGGTAACCTCTTCTTCTATCGGAGGGCAAGTTACAGACAATTCTGGAGAACCATTACCTGGGGCAAGTATTGTTGCCATTCACGTTCCTTCTGGGACAACTTATGGCGCAGCCGCCGATTATGATGGTTTTTATCGAATTTCAAATATGAGAACCGGTGGTCCATACAAAATCACTATTTCCTATGTTGGCTTTAACGATTATGTAAATGAAGGAGTGATTTTGAACTTAGGTCAGACCTCAAGGTTTAGTAAACAAATGACCGAATCAGCAACGGCTTTGGAAGAGGTCGTGGTAACTGGGGTAACTGGGGGTGTTTTTAGCTCAAATAAAACAGGTACTGAAACCAATGTTTCTAAAAGGGATATAGCCACATTACCTGCAGCTTCAAGGTCTATTGCCGATTTTGTGAGGATTACTCCTCAAGCGCAATTAACCGAAGGGAATGATGGTTTTTCAATTTCATTGGCAGGTCAGAATAACCGTTACAATGCTATCTATATTGATGGAGCAGTAAACAATGATGTCTTTGGCTTAGCTGGTTCAGGAACCAATGGTGGCCAAACAGGGGTGAATCCGTTTTCCGTAGATGCTATAGAAACATTCCAGGTCAACATTGCTCCTTTTGATGTAAGACAATCGGGATTTTCAGGGGGGTCGATTAATGCGATTACCAGATCTGGATCCAATGAGATTGAAGGATCTGTTTATGGTTTTGTTAGGAACGAAAGTTTCGTTGGGAAAACCCCACCAGACTTGGTAGGTGATGGAGAAGAACGGGAAAAAGTAGCTGATTTTAGTGCATTGACTTACGGTGTACGTGTTGGAGGACCCCTTGTTAAGGATAAATTGTTCTTTTTTGTGAACTATGAAAGACAAGATGACGAAACTCCACAGCCTTTTAATTTTAGCAACTATACAGGTAGGTCTTCACAAAGTGACGTTGATGGACTTAGTAGCTTCCTGCAATCTAATTATGGGTATAATCCAGGTATTTTTGATAATAACACCAGGACTTTGCTCAGTGATAAATTGACGGCAAAAATAGATTGGAACATTAACGACGATAATAAGCTTTCAGTGAGACATAGTTATGTTAAAGGTGACAATTTGGAAGCTAGAAATTCTGGAAATAGAAATATAGGTTTTATAAATGGGTCTGAGGCATTCGTGACAACTACAAACTCTACCGCATTGGAATTAAGTTCTAGTTTTGGGAATAATTACGCAAATAATTTCATCGTAACGTATACTGCTGTTCGTGATGATAGGGACCCATTGGGCGATCCTTTTCCTACTGTTGACATACAAGATGGAGGTGGAACAATCTCTTTTGGTGCTGAACCATTTTCTACGGCCAATCTTTTGAATACTGATGTAACCACAATAACCAATAACTTTGAAATCTACGCTGGCAAGCATTCGGTAACAATAGGAGCCAATTTAGAATTCGCAACAATTAAGAACCTGTTCTTTGCTTTCAATTATGGTGATTACACTTTTGAAGATCAGTTTAATGATGCTGGAGATTTATTATCCTCAGGATTGAATCAATTCTTAACCGGTCAGAATGCGGATGTTTATCAGCATGGATATTCATTGGTAGGTAATGGTGTTGTCGGTGATGAATCTGCAGGATCGGCAGATTTCAAGACTTTCCAGGCAGGTTTCTATGTGCAGGATGATATACAATTATCTGATAATTTTAAAGCAACTATAGGCGCTCGTATTGATATTCCTTACTGGGATGATGGTAATGTGAACGAAGATTTTAATACACGTACTGTTGGTCTCTTGGAAGCTGCTGGTAAGAATTTACATGGAGCTAGAGTTGGGCAAAGCATTAATGCCGAAGCACATTTTTCACCACGAATTGGTTTCAATTGGGATGTTAATGGTAACAGATCTACCCAGATTCGAGGTGGTTTAGGGGTTTTTACATCTAGATTGCCATTGGTTTGGCCAGGGGGAACATACAATAATAACGGTGTTACCGGAGGTTTTAACTTCGAGTTTGGGCAACCTTTCGAATCAGATATCAATAACCAGTTTGAAGATCCTGCTCCTGGTAGTGGTGGTGTTGGGGGTAATATTGATTTAATCGCCAAAGACTTCATTCTTCCTCAAGTTGTGAAGTATAACGTTGCAATAGATCAAAAACTTCCAATCTGGAATTTGATTGCATCAGCAGATTTCTTATATACTGATGTGATTACGGATATCTATTACCAAAACTTGAATCTTAAAGAGCCAACTGGAAGTTACGAGGGAGCAGATAGTAGATTTTTCTATAACCGAGGAGATGAGATAGATGACACCTATGGTAGAATAATGTTGGCATCGAACACTGGTGGGGGTAATGCTACAAACGTTACCTTTAGCTTAAGAAAACCATTTGAAAATGGGTTTTCTGGTCAAGTTTCATATTCTTTTGGGGAATCAAATAAGATTTTTGATGGTACCTCTTCACAGAACAGTTCACAGTGGAGGAATATACAATCTGTTAATGGTAAGAACTCTAAGTTACCTGTTACCCGCTCAGATTTTGCCTTAGGAAATAGAATATCAGCCAATATGTCTTATGAATTAAGCTGGAATGATAATGTAAAAACTACATTCGGAGTTTTCTATGAAGGTTCTCAAGATGGTCCGTATAGTTTTACTTATCGTGAAGGACGAGATTTATTGAATGATGATTCCCGTGACAACGCTTTGATTTATATTCCTGCCAGTGCAGCTGAAATACAGCTATCAGGGGATGTTGCAGAGCAAGCGGCCCAATGGCAAAGATTGGATACGTTTATCAACAGTTTGGAATATTTGAGAGAGAATAGAGGAAAATATGCAGAGCGTAATGCAACAAGAGGTCCATGGAGCCATATAGTTGATTTAAAAGTGCTACAGGATTTTTCTTTGAACTTTGGTGAAAAGAAACATACATTCCAGATTTCAGCAGATATTTTTAATTTCACAAACCTTATTAATAAGGATTGGGGTAAGAAGAAATTTATCAGAAACAATGTTAGTCCTTTGCAGACTGTTTCTACCGGAAGTACACCTGTATTTAGTATAAATGACGGTGTGGTCAATGATGATGGAACTCCGAATATCGAGGAATTGGATGATTTTGGTTTACAGTCATCTAGATGGCAAGCCCAAATTGGTCTTAGATACATTTTTAACTAAGAAGTTAGATTTAAAAATAAAAAACCCTGACGATATCGTCAGGGTTTTTTTATGCCCAAAAAGTAGTATTTTTAGC
>CBDUKE010000092.1:0-11942 GCA_965367725.1 uncultured Maribacter sp.
AGGGCAAGACAAAACAATATATTTTTATTAGTTCAGCTTCTTGCTATCAAACACCTTTGAGTTATCCTGTAATTACGGAATCTACACCATTATGCAATAATCTATGGGATTACTCACATGAGAAGATAAGGTGCGAAGATCGCTTAATGCAGGCCTATCGCGAAGAGGGATTTCCAATTACCATAGTTCGTCCATCCTTGACGTATGACACAGTAATTCCTATTGCGATAGGTGGCTTTAAGGAGTACACTACAGCAGATAGAATTCTAAAAGGGAAGGAAATAATAGTTCATGGTGATGGCACTTCTTTATGGACGGTTACCCATTCAGATGACTTTGCCATAGGTTTTGTAGGACTGTTGGGGTTGACCCAAGCGATAGGTCATGCCTTTCATATTACATCGGATGAAATTTTAAGTTGGAACATGATTTATAAAATACTGGCCGATAGCTTGGGTCGAGAAGCCAAAATTGTCCATATCGCATCTGATTTCATTTGCAAGATCGAACCTTCATTTACAGGGACCCTGTTGGCCGATAAAGCGGAGAGCGTCATTTTTGATAATGCCAAAATCAAGACCTTTGTTCCCGCATTCAAAGCGATTATACCTTTTGCCACAGGCATAAAAAGAACATTGAATTGGTTGGATGAAAATCCAGAAAGGAAGATTGTCAATGCCGACAAAAATTCGAAAATAGAGCGAATACTTAAGGCCTACCAATCTATTTAGCTATTCGTTGGATTTACTTTTCATAACGTTAGCTATTTCCTTGCCACCTGAATTATTTTGCTCTTCCAATTCCGCTATAATCTTAGGATGGTCATGTTCCCGCCCTTGTGAGAGTTTATAAGCAGCTTGTATCTTATCTATTTTTATTTGAAAACCTACTATTCCTTTTATCTGGCGCATGGTTTTTTTTGACAGATTGTCAATTGAAATCGGATATTCTGAATTGGCCTCATACTTATCTACCAACTTGTGCAAGGAAGCTAAAACTGCTTCTTCATCCAATATTGTAATGGCACCATAAACATGTACTGCGATATAGTTCCAAGTTGGTACTTCCTCCTCCTTATACCACGAGGAAGAAACATAACTATGTGGGCCATTGAATATGCATAATACCTCACTGTTTTCCTCAAAATTTTTCCATTGCGGATTTGCTTTAGCGATATGGCCTACTAGAACATCGTTTCCTTTTTCATCAACATCCAACTCCAAAGGAATATGGGTGGCCCAGGGTTTCCCCTCTAGTTGATTGACCAAAATACCAAAGCTATTTTTTTTGAGGAAATCCTTTACTTCTTTAATATTCTCATTTTTATAGTGGTGCGGTATGAACATAATTTATAGCTTTTCAACACTTATCAGAACGGGTAGATGGTCTGAAATATGTTTGTTGTTTTGCATTCGGTCATCAATATGTAAGTAGGATTTCACTTTGAACTTTTTTACAAAAATGTAATCGATTCTATGGTCTAACGCCATATTCCTATCAAAACCATTGAAAGTGCCTTCTGGACCGTAAAAAGGTTGTTCCGTTATATCTTTTCCATCCTGCATTTTACTTTTTAGTTGCTGTATGGGTTTTTCTTCAGGCCCTAGATTAAAATCACCCATTAAGACAACAGGCAAATTTTCGTTATTGATTTTTTTGATTTTCTTTAGGATTAGTTTTGCCGATTCCGCTCTTGCTTTTTCTCCTATATGGTCAAAATGGGTGTTGAAAACATAAAATCTATCTTTTGTTTTTAAGTGCTCAAAAAGGCCGTAAGTACAAATGCGTTCCATAGCGGCATCCCAACCCACGGATACTTTTTCTGGCGTTTTGGATAGCCAAAAAGTATTACTATCGCGTACTTTGAACTTTGTATGGTCATAATGGATCGCGGTGTATTCCCCTTTGTGATTACCATCATCCCGACCAACGCCCACAAAAGAGAAATTTGATAATCCATTGTCGATATAGTTCACTTGGTGCTGCAGGGCCTCTTGTGTGCCGATAAAGGAGGGATTATAATGAAGAATTAAATTGATAAGGGTTGCTTTGCGGTCGTTCCAATTATTGACGGTATCCTTTGTATTATCATATTTGATATTATAGGTCATTAATTTTAGGTCTTGTCCTATAAGGTTAAAAGTCATGATTAAAAGCGTTACAAGTATGATTGGATTTTTTTTCAAATGCGGAATTTTATTTTTTTGTAATTTCAAACACAAGGTAATTATATAAAATCAGAGAAAAAATATGCAAGGCTATTTACATCAAATACATCCCGTTCTACCTGTTAAAGATGTGGTTGAAGCACTCGATTTTTATGTAAATAGATTAGGGTTTAAGATAGCTTTCGCAGACGATAGCAAAAAACCTACCTATGCGGGTATAATTCGTGATGGTATTGAGATACATTTACAATGGCATGATGCCAAGGAATGGGAGACAACAGTAGATAGACCCATGTTGCGTATTGTTACCCAAAACATTGATGCCTTATATGAAGAGCTTTCAGATAAGAATGTCTTTCATGACCATACCCTTTTAAGGGAAACAGCTTGGGGTACAAGGGAATTTGCCTTTTATGACCCATTTAAAAACGGATTGACCTTTTACAGGGATGTTTAAATTGGAATCGAGAGCACGAAAATAGACTGCAAGACAAAGAAGACTAAAAAAGGAATGACCAAATAACCCATGATATCCCTGGCCTGAATCTTAATGCCCTTGGTCATTATGGGTATGACAAGTAATAAATAAAAAGGTTGAATCATATTACTTAGACTTTCACCGTATGCAACTGATAAAGAGGCCTTTGAAATCATTGCAGTTATTTCCGATTCTGGCAGACCCGCACCAATTTCCCTGACTGCATTGATTATACTTGGGCCAACTACGGCAAACTCACCACCAGCAGAAGGAATGGCAAAATTCACCATACCTCCAGTTAAATAGGCATAAAATGGATAAGAATCCAAAGTAGCCACAGAAGCCAATATTTGTGCTAATTTTTCACCTAAACCCGTATAAAGCATAATGCCCATGATACCAGCATAAAAGGGATATTGAAATAGAATACCCGAAATATTACTGGAAGCCCTTTTCATCGCTATGACGTAACGCAGCGGCGTTTGATGAAGTATTAATCCCAAAATCAAAAATATGAAGATCATGATATTGAAGTTCAGATCAAGTCCCTTAGTGCTAAAATGGAAAACAATATAGGTCAGCCCCATGAGCGCAATGATGGCTTGAAGTATTATACTGCTATTCAGTTTGTCAGAAAGTGAAGAAAAAGGAAGTTTAAAACTTAAAGCTTCCTCCTTAATTGAGACTTTGGTGTCATCCTCAGTATTAACAATCATATTTTTCAATTCCTTCGAGGCATTATATTTAGGAATCAATAAAAACATTAAAATGGGTGCTCCTATGACCATTAAAACGATCATGGCTGTATTAAGGGTTGAACCAAGAGTTAATGAAGTTGGGATTACAGCCGATAATACATTGGCCTTCATTAAATAATTCTCGTCAGTATTCAGTAATAATGGGATGGAACTTGAGAGGCCCAGCACCCAACTATTCATTGAGAAATAAACACATGCAATTAAGAACGGATAGTTTATTCCTTGAATTCGCTTCGCCAATTCCCGTGCTAAAACGGCTGTGATTACCAGCCAACCAAAACTGACCATGCATAAAAGCATGCCTATCATCACTACTAAAAAGTATACTTGTCCTGGTGTTTTAATATAACGTGCCAAATAATCAATTCCTTTATTTATTATTGGGGATAGCGCTATAGTGAATCCGGTTATGATGATCAAAACAATTTGCATCCCAAAGGCCAACAAATCAAAAAAACCATCATACCAAGAAGTGATTATTTCCATAGGTGAAGCGCCAAGCCATAACCAAGAACTTAAAGCCACTAATAAAGTTAGGAGCATTGCAAAAACAAAGGCGTCAGGCATGTATTTTAAAAATAAATGCGTGAATTTTTCTCCTAGTTTTGTAATCATTCCAGAGGTGTTGGTATTTTATTTTTTAAAATTTGTATTAAAGTTAATCTAATTCCAATACTACATGCACGAGCATTAACTTTAAATCAATTGCATAAGTTATCATGTCAATGGTAAAGCCGCAAACCACTCGGAAAATGCCTGCCAAAGCGGTATTTCAATTTGAAATAGGATAACCGAATGAACAAATATATACAACCCCAATGTCAAAGAAAACACCCATCTGCCTACTTTCTGTTTCCGTTCGGCAACTACTAACCCGATTAATAGTAGGTATATAATTGCAATAGTAGCCAAGTAACCTTCTGGGGCGAAACCAGCATCTGGGAAAAACACATAAAGAATCAATCGTACCAATGCCGGTTCAATAAGAACAATTCCGGCGACTATCATCCCACGGGCATGAATGGCCATGGTATGCCGATATTTTATCGCGACGCCATAACCAAAGGCAAAGACCAAAAGATCTTTAAATGGAACCCAAAGGCTTAAACCTAAATTTTCTTCTTCACCCGTTATTCGATTATGGGCCAGAAGTATAACCGAAATAAAAATAAAAGGCACTACAAAATAAGACAGTTTTCCTATGGTACGATGTAATTCATATTTCTTATGACGTATTAAAATAGGCTGGGCAATGAGTATGCATATCCAAAGTATCGCAAAAACTGCATGGAAGTGAAAATAAAAGGTAAAGTCCCCTGTACCATTAAAAAATTTGGAAAAGTAAGAAGGCCAAAACCCCGCAAGGGCCAGTACAAACAAACCAATAAAATAATACCCAGCTTTGTCAAAAAGCACAGATCTTTTAGTTGGTTTCATGTTTTATAAATTGGTTTTGTTTAAGATAAAAAATAAATTTAGAAAGGGTGTAATTCATAAAAGCTAAGGCCCGATAGTGACCGGGCCTTGCACTAAGTTTACATAATCTGTATAACTACTTTGCTTTAGCCATTAATTTACTGTTTCACCTGATGTTCCTCCTGTCTAGCATTCAAACCAAACGTATGTTCTACAGCCTCATACCAATCTGCATCATTGGCCGCATTCCAATCTACCCATTCTTCATCGTTCATAGAAGCGCGCCATTCCAAAAAGGGCTGGGCATCGGGCCCAACGGGATGACGTAATTGCCAAGTTCCGCTATTTGCGATATCCAAAATTCTATTGGCGACCATAGATGGATGGGTAGGCGTTTTTAGTGATGCGGCAAATAAACCACCAAGACGTCTTGAATGTGGATATATAGAATTACCCTCAACACTGATATCATTGGCCATTTGGGTGTTGATAATACCCGGTTCTACAATGGCAACCCTAATATTAAATGGTTTTACTTCCTGTGCCAATGCTTCGCTAATGGCTTCAAGAGCAAATTTACTTGCTGCATACGCACCCAGCGGACTGGTTGAGATCTTACCGGCGACAGAGGCAATATTTATTATACAACCCTTTTTGTTTTTACGCATTTGAGGTAAAACGCATTTAACACAGCGTATCACCCCAAAATAATTGGTTTCCATAATCGCCTTGATATCTGCCATTTTTAATTCTTCAACTGAACCATGCCGTTCGATACCCGCATTGTTGATAAGTACATCGATTGTACCGACTTCATCAAGTATGGCATCGATACCTCTATTGACAGATTCATCGGAATCCACATCCATTGCAGAAATATGTATTGCTAAGGATTCACTGGCAATTTTTTCCTTAAAAGCGTGGGCTTTTTCTGGATTTCGCATTGTTGCAAATACTTTATAGCCTGCCCGGCCAAAGGCAAGTGCCGTCTGAAGGCCAATACCTTTACTTGTTCCTGTAATTAATGCTGTTTTCATTATTCTCTTTTGATTTTAATAGTGATTTATTTTATTTAGTCAACGCTATGAGAAAAGTTTCCAAAACATTAGTATCCTAATTTAGAGATCTATTTGCATTGACACCGTAATTGGATCTAGTACGGTATGCTTGGTTTTTAGAACCTCGGTAGAAGGATCATTTAATATGGCCTTAAACTTATCCATATCGGTTACTTCCATAACCAAAACCACCGAATTGGGATTGTCAGCATCCTGGAAAGTTTTAAGCCCTGAAATTGCAGGGCCAAATACATCTAACCTGTCTTAGTGGCCTTTGATCCAAGTGTTAAAATCTTTTACCTTGTGTCGTGTTACTACTGTTTTTTTCATGATAGTTATTTTTAAAACCTAACAGGGTTTCCACTTAAATTCCCCCCGAAACCTTTTTATGGAATTCCCTGTTAAGTTTGTTTGCTTGTTTTATTTTGGAGTTATACCCAGTTGGTTAAAGACGACCAAATTGTCATAAAAAGCGTCTTCTTGAATCGCTTTACCGTCCTTATCAAATGTCCAGACACTAAAACCATGGGTTTTTATTTTTTTATTGGTTGGCGGGTTTTCCATAAAATTCCCTTTATTGGTACCTGTACATGTCCAATTCATATATGCTTTATTACCATTAATAAAGGTTTTGTCGATTTTTACGGTAAAGTCAGGAAATGCCCCATGATAAAGATCCATGAAACCCGCATAATCCTTAGGGTTTTTGGCAATGGTATTACCATTTTCCGTTCTTGTAAAGTTGCTTGTCATACCAGAAGCCATCATTTCCTTGTCGTTGGCATTCCAGGCTTTGGTGATGTTAGTTAGTGTTGAATGAATAGCTTTCTCATCAACAGACATATTATTCATTTTTTCAATCTCCTGCATCGCCAAAACCAAAGCTGATGGATCCCAATGGCCTACTTCCTCTACGATTTTCCCATCAATAAATTGATAGGTTAAATGTATAGGGATACTGTATTCCTGATTGTTCGCTGCTAAAGTACCTTGCCAATACAACCAGCAATTGACCCAAGTATTCCCATCATCAGTAAGAACCATTTCATATTCTTGGTCTCTATCAAGAAAACTTCTTGATTTATAATTTTTATCGGTTTCTTGGTGATAAGCAATGGTCTCTGCAGGTGACATGGGATTATCCTTGGTGTTGTAGAGCGTCTTTGAGGTATCAGCATACATACTGGTATCATATGTTTTACTGTTATAATTGGCTATTAATTTCTTAACAGTATCAATTTCCGGTGAATTTTGTGTGTAGCGCACTGGTCCTTGTTGGCAGGCTGTAAATAGGATTGCTGCAATTATAAGGAAACTTAGTTTTTTCATGATGGTTTGTATTAATTGTTATATAAATTTTTATGAATATTATTTCGGTGAATACCCTAATTCGCTTCGCATATTACCTTCAAAGACTTCGTATTTTAATAATTTGCTGAATAAATCGCCCATGGTTTTATTGCCGTCTTCTCCTAATAGGGTATCATTTTCTTGGGATTGGGTAGCATAGTGTACGGCATCTTTTGCCGCAACGGCAACCATATAGAATTCTCCTCTTGTTCCGAATCCGCTTTTGTAGACCCTATAGTATTCCTTTGATCCTTTTTGAACATACATATCTTTTATTGCTTTCATTTTTTCTTTTATCATGGCCCTATTGCCAGGAGCAAAATGTAGATAATGAAATTTTCGATAATCTTGGCCTTCAGGTGTTTGGGTAATACCAGTAGGCATATAGGACAAATCCTTATCTAAATGAATGACATAGTTTTGTTCAATATCATAACACTTGTCCATCCTTTCGAATAATTTTCCCATAGCTTCGGCTCCCATTTTTTCAGATAGTGTAGCAAATGAAGGTTTGTCTAATTCGGCCATATTTTCGATGGGTCCCACATATAAATATCTAGCCCCAACCAAATTGGAAACTATCATATTCACCTCTTGAATATTGTGCTTTTTCATATTATCGACAAGTTCTTTGACGATGCTCTCGTATTCGCCAACCATATTTGGTTTTACAACGTCCTCGTGAACCCAATAGGCTTGTGAATTGCTATTTTGGGCCTGTATTAGGCCTAAAGGGATAATTAGAAGTACTGCAATTAGAAATTTTAATTTTTGTGTTCTCATTTTTATTTGATTTTTAGGTTACTATGCTTTCAATTTTACATGATTTCATGCTTAGCTGCTCTTATCAATTTTAGTCAACAATCGGTGGATTTAAGGTGTACCCCAATTGTTGTAGGAGTTGCAGCTCATTGTAATACACATCTTCTTGGATAATCTTACCTTCTGTATCAAAAGAAAGTTCAGAGTACCCACTAACAATTATGCTCTTACCCGTTGCAGGAGCTTCACCAAATATCCCAGTATTGGTGCCCTTAAATGTCCAATGGGCGAACAACTGCTTATCTTTGATTGTACTTTGCTCTATAGAAACTTCCAAATCTGGAAATCCATTAAAGAAAATATTCATATTTGCTTCCATTTCATTTTGGTTAGAAGCGACCTGTATTCCGTTGAGATGACGCATAAAATTTTCAACAGTAATTGCTCTTAAACTATCCATATCCTTATAGTTCCATACATTTTCGATAAAGCTGTTAAAATTTGTTGTTATTGCTTGTTCTTGTTTGGTTTTCATTTCGTCATTATGGCCTGATTTACAAGTCAAGAGCATTACTAAGAGTAATACCGATAATATTCCCATTCTTTTCATAGCGCCCGTAATTATAGCTTCCGTTTCATCCTTGGCGATCAACGATAACTGATATTTGACTCTAAAGAATTGATTTAATGTCATTAATGAAAATGAATTAGGACGAAATGGCGCTAAAACTGTCCGAAAGCTATTTATTAGTTATCAAACAGTAGTTTTATTAAATGTTGTATATTTAATCAACTCATTTCCCCCGGTGATAAAATTCCAGAAATGAGAATTCGTTTGTTGAAATCTGGTTTTATCCTTGCCTTTTCTATTTTGAATAGCTTCCTTGGTATTGCCCAAATTGTAGATTTCAACAGCGAAAAACCTTACAAAAAGGTGTTTGTAGATACTGATAATTTTGGTGCCTCGTATTTAGATGTATTGGAAGAAGCCTATCCATTGGCCAAACCTGATTCCCTTAAATTCTCAATGCTTAATGATCTTGCCTATTATTGGCATACCCGGAATTTGAAAACTTCCCTTGATTTTACAAATCAAGGACTAAAGTTAACGACTGCCAAAAAGGATACTTTGTGGGAAGGTCGGTTCCAAATTACCCAAGCTGCTATTTTACTTCGCATGGAAAAGCTGGATAGTGCATTGCATGTACTTAACCAAGCAAAAAAGAAGGTTCTTGAAAAAGACCTACCCTTTTTGAACACTCAATTGGGTTATGTTTATGAACGCAAGGGGCAATTAGATAAAGCGGTAGATTACGCATTGCAATCATTACGCCTTGGAGAGAAACTTTCTGATAAAAAAGCCATTGCATTGGCCTACAGTGATTTAAGTAATCTATTTTGGAAACAATCCAAATTTGAAACAGGTTTGGAATATGGCCTAAAATCGGCAGAAATATTTGAGGCTCGCGATATAAATGATTTAGACTATGGCTTTACATTATATGTGATCGGTAATAATTATTTAGCACTGAAGGATTATCAAAAAGCCTTGAACTATTTTGAACATTCCATAGCTATAGGAGAGCGTTATGGTTTTTATAATAACCTAAGTGATGTATATATATCAGAGGTAGATCTTTATACTTTTCTTAATGAATTCGAAAAGGCAGAAAGTGCGGGCAAAAATGCGGTTAAATATGCAGCATTATTGGATAATAATTTCATGCTGATGCGCTCGTGGTTATCTATTGGGAAATTTCAGAACATTCAGGGTAAGTATGTTTCTGCAATTGAAAGTCTTAAAAAAAGCATAGCAATTGCCTCTGACGACTTTGAGGACGCATTTTATCTAAGTCAAACCTATGAAACCCTAGGAAAAGCTTATGCTGGGAACCATAATTACCAAGAGGCATACCAAGCATTTGCTGAGTATGATAATTTAAAAAGCCAGGTTTTTACGGCAGCAGCTGACCAAAGAACCTCTTTATTAAGGACGGAATTTGATGTAGCTCAAAAGGAGAGTACCATACAATTACAAGAAGCCCAGATTAACCGACAACGAACACGACAAACATTGATTATAATTGTCGTTTTACTACTGGTACTTTATTTGATATTGCTTTATAAGGCAATAAAGAACAATATAAAACAAAACAAATTATTGAAAAAAAAGAATAAAGAAAATGAATTTCTGTTGAAAGAAATACACCATAGGGTTAAGAATAATCTAGAAATAGTTTCAGGCCTTTTGGCGTTGCAATCTGCTGAAATAGATGACCCAAAAGTCTTTAATGCTATGCAAAAAAGTAAGCATAGGATACAGAGTATGAGCATGGTACATCAAAAGTTGTATCAAGAAAAAAGCCTTTCTTCTATAGAAATGAAGGCTTATTTTGAGGAATTGGCGAATTACGTTGTAAATGTTTTTGATGCAGGGAATCGGATTGAGGTGTTTTTTGAAATGAACAGCCTAGAACTGGATGTGGATACTGCCATTCCTATTGGGTTAATAGTAAATGAACTTGTAACCAATTCTTTAAAATATGCTTTTCCGAATAATCAAAAGGGGATCATTAAAATAGGATTAAAGAAAGAGGGGTCCCAATTGTTTTTAAAAGTTTCGGATAACGGAATTGGAAAGAGCGAAAAAGAAGCATATATAGGTACTGGATTTGGCACCAAACTAATTCAATTATTGACAAGACAACTTGAAGGTAAAATGAATTTGAATATTGAAAATGGAACCATGGTATCCTTTGAATTCCAACATTTTAAAGCAGCTTAGTCATGAAAAATAAAGTTAGAATCCTAGTGGTAGAAGACGATATGATCATCGCCGCGCATATTTGTTTGCAGCTAACCAATTTGGGTTATGAAATAACAGGTATAGAAACAAGAGGTGAAGAAGCTGTGGAACATGCAAATGTCAATACCCCGGATATTATTCTTATGGACATTAATTTAAGGGGCACTCTGGATGGTATTGAAACGGCAAAAATGATTCAACAAAAAATAAACATACCTATCATATATCTTACTGCCAATACAGATGAAGCCTCTTTTCAGAGAGCAAAAGAAACCCGCCCATATGCCTTCATTCCCAAACCTTTGAATTCTGTGCAACTTCAACGCACATTTGCTTTGGTAATTGAACAATTGAAAGAAAATAAGACAGAAACATTAAATGCGGATCTGCCCATTGAAGTGTTGGATGATCGTATTTTTATTCGCTACAATGGTAAAATGAACAAATTATTGCTTTCTGACATTCTTTATATTGAGGCAGACCGCAATTATTGTAAAGTTGTCACTGCCAGTAATCATTACCTAATTACCGCCACCCTAAAAACTATGGAGGAAAAACTACCTAAGAATAAATTTCTTAGGATTCATAGGTCCTATATGGTCAATATTGCCAAACTTGATGTTGTTGCTGAGGGTCATTTGGAAATAAATAGAAAGGTTATTCCTCTGGGTAAAGCACATAGGGGCTCTTTGCTTACCCGTCTTCAAACAATTTAATAGTGTTGCTTCGTAAAGCACATTAATCGATTATTAAGATTTATTGTAAATTTTAATATTGAAAACTTAAAAATACAATATCAAGAATTGATCCATTTTTTAAAGGCTGTGGATTTCGCTTTGCTAACAACAATCTGTTCCTTAAAAACAGGTGAAACATTTAGTATAAGCTTGCCGTTGAAATAATATTTGATATTCGCAATGGCATCTTTATGCACTATGAATTGTCTATTGACCCTATAAAAGTATGATGGGTTGAGCTCATTTTCTATATCTTCTAATTTTTTATCAAAAGTATAGTGTTGATTGTCTTTGGTAACCCCTTTCACAATGCCAGTATCAATGTAAAGGTAAGCAAGACTTGCTGTTTTAATTGGTATTAGCTGATCTCGAAGACTCACTAAGTATGTCGTTTTGTACGTTTCGCTAT
>CBDUKE010000093.1:0-11857 GCA_965367725.1 uncultured Maribacter sp.
GAACATAACCGGCTGTGGTCTGTGCCTCTACATTATCGGGGATGCCATCGTTGTCGGAATCGATATCCCTAAAATTTGGATAGCTGTCGGTATCAGAATTTATGGGGGTGATTCCCTCACCTGAACCAGGAGTGTTTTCGTAATGGTCGTCAAGGCCATTCCCATCAGAGTCCATGCCACATGGGGCTTGAAAAGCTTCATCAGTTTGCGCCTCAACATTATCCAAAATCCCATCATTGTCAGAATCGATATCCCTGAAATCAGGATAATGGTCATAATCTGTATCTATCGGTGTAAGTCCCTCACCTGAACCAGGAGTGTTTTCATAATGGTCATCAAGGCCATTGCCATCGCTGTCCATGCCACATGGGGCTTGGAACGCTTCATCAGTTTGGGCCTCAACATTATCCAAAATCCCATCATTATCAGAATCGATATCCCTGAAATCAGGATGAGAATCCCCATCGGAATCCAGAGGAGTCAAGCCCTCGCATAGACATGCGGGTTCATATTCATCGTCCAAACCGTTATGATTTCCATCTTCACCAGATGGGGGAATAAATCCTGAAGTGGTCTGAGCCTCTACATTATCTAAAATACCATCATTATCAGCATCAATATCCAAATAATCTGGGATATTGTCTCCATCTGTATCAATTGGAGTCAAGCCTCCACAGCTTCCAGGTGTTTCTTCATAATTGTCATCCAACCCATTGCCATCACTATCAACACCACACGGTTCAATATAACCAGAAGTTGTCTGTGCTTCTATATTATCTAAAATCCCATCATTATCAGAGTCCTTATCATAATAATTAGGAATACCATCACCATCAGTATCTGTAGGATTGGTATAGGGATTATTATCACCATCTTGGTTATTATCCTCAATAGTATCAATAATACCATCGCCGTCATCATCGATATCCACATGATCGGGAATACCATCCCCATCTGTATCAGTATCGGGCATTGTTATGTCCAATATATTTGAATTGGCATGAATAGTATTTACACTAAAAACAAGCAAATTCAAAACAATAAAAAAACTTAGGCCTATTTTTAAAAAATGCCTAAATGAGCGATATGTAAAATTCTCCATAAGTATCAGCAGTTAATTACCAATTACCATGGTCAATAAGTAGAAAAATTATGCAAGAAGTGGGGCTCTTACAAACTTAACGCAAGATATATCTAATATTTTGATAGTCAAATAGATTAGAATGCATAAATATTAAATATCTATTAACAACGGAATTAATCGATAAAATGCAATACACCTCGTTTCAACCCACTGATTATCGATAATATAAGCACTTTGATTCCTAATAATGTTGCGGTAATCACATATGGGTCCTTATTTCATTTATCCAGGTTAGATAGCATTCTAAATTCAAAGGATTCACAACCGTATATAGCCAAAAACAGACTCAATTCGTTGCTCCTTCAATAGATTTCTTTATCACACAAATAATCTTATATTTTAGACTATTTTTGCCCAAAATCAAAGAATGAGTTTTCAGGACCAAATAAAAAGGCGACGTACATTTGGAATTATTTCCCACCCAGATGCCGGAAAAACAACTTTAACCGAAAAATTACTTTTGTTCGGGGGAGCTATCCAAGAGGCTGGTGCTGTAAAAAACAATAAAATAAAAAAAACGGCCACAAGTGATTTTATGGAAATTGAGCGCCAACGAGGTATTTCGGTCGCTACTTCTGTTTTGGCCTTTATTTATAAGGACAAAAAGATAAATATCCTTGATACTCCTGGTCATAAAGACTTTGCCGAAGACACCTTTAGGACCCTTACTGCAGTAGATAGCGTGATTGTTGTTGTCGATGTTGCAAAGGGTGTTGAAGAACAAACCGTAAAACTGGTCGAGGTTTGTAGGATGCGCAATATTCCCATAATCGTCTTTATCAACAAGCTTGACAGGGAAGGGAAAGATGCATTTGATTTATTGGATGAATTAGAACAAAAATTAGGGCTTTCGGTAACTCCATTGAGCTTCCCAATTGGTATGGGTTATGATTTCAAGGGTATCTACAACATTTATGAAAAGAACATCAACCTATTTAGTGGCAATAGTAAAAAAAATATTGAGGACACCATAGCCTTTGATGATATAGAAAGCGAAGAACTAGAAACAATTATTGGTGAGAAGGCTGCGCAGGATTTAAGGGATAATCTTGAATTGGTTCAGGGCGTTTACTCAGCCTTTGATAAAGAGCGTTATTTAAAAGGACAACAACAACCCGTATTCTTTGGTTCGGCATTAAACAATTTTGGTGTTCGCGAACTTTTGGATTGTTTCATTGAAATTGCACCATCCCCTAGAGCTAAAATGGCCGAGGAAAGACTTGTAGAACCCAACGAAAAGGAGCTAACTGGATTTGTATTTAAAATACATGCCAATATGGATCCCAAACACCGTGACAGACTTGCTTTTATAAAAATAGTTTCAGGAACATTCGAACGAAATAAGCCTTATTTACATGTTCGGCTTGGTAAAAAATTAAAATTTTCAAGTCCCAATGCTTTTTTCGCGGAGAAGAAAGAAATCGTAGATATTTCTTATCCTGGTGATATTGTTGGTTTACATGACACAGGAAATTTTAAAATCGGGGATACATTGACTGAAGGTGAAACGTTGAATTATAAAGGCATCCCCAGTTTTTCACCGGAGCATTTTAGGTATATTAATAATGCTGACCCAATGAAATCAAAGCAATTGGGCAAGGGTATTGACCAACTTATGGATGAAGGCGTCGCGCAATTATTCACCTTGGAATTAAACGGGCGTAAGGTAATCGGTACAGTAGGGGCTTTACAGTTTGAAGTTATCCAATACAGGTTGGAACATGAATATGGCGCAAAGTGTAGTTATGATAATTTCCCAGTGCACAAAGCTTGTTGGGTTGAACCACAAGATGAGAAAAATGAGGAGTTTAAAGAGTTCAAAAGGGTGAAACAAAAATTCTTGGCCAAAGATAAACAAGGCCAATTGGTTTTCTTGGCTGATTCACAGTTTTCACTACAAATGACACAACAGAAATACCCTTCAGTAAAATTACATTTCACTTCAGAATTCAAATAAGAAAAAGAAAATCCATAAAAAAACCCATGAACAAAATTCATGGGTTTTTTTTATTTATGCCTCTCCTGTTGGACCAAAATTAATTGGTATCGGAGGTTGTTCGTAATCTTTGATTGTACCATGGGCCTTTTCAAACCTACTTACATTTTCACCCAATGCCTTTAAAAATTTCTTGGCATGTTGCGGTGTAAGTACGATTCTACTTTTAACTTTTGCCTTAGGCGCACCTGGCATCATACTGATAAAGTCTACGACAAATTCAGAAACAGAATGATTAATGATAGCCAAATTGGAATACGTTCCTTCGGCTGTCTTTTCATCCAACTCTATATTGATCTGTTTTTGTTTTTGATCTTTATCGCTCATGATAATCAATTAAAATTTCAAGGCTTCTTTGCGAGCCATGATTTCATCATATTCTTCCTTAGAACCAACAATGATGCTTTCATAGTCACGCATACCAGTACCAGCCGGTATTTTATGACCAACAATCACATTTTCCTTTAATCCTTCAAGAGTATCAATTTTACCACTTACAGCAGCTTCGTTCAATACTTTTGTTGTTTCTTGGAATGAAGCGGCCGAAATAAACGATTTAGTCTGTAAAGACGCTCTCGTAATTCCTTGCAATATTGGTGTAGCAGTAGCTGCTACAGCATCTCTAGCTTCTACCAGCGCTTTATCAGCTCTTCTAAGTACCGAGTTCTCATCTCTTAATTCACGTGCAGTAATGATCATTCCTGGTTTTAAACTCTCCGATTCACTGGATTCCAAAATAACCTTTTTACCAAAGATCTCGTCATTTTCAGTGATGAAGTCAGATTTGTGAACCAATTGATTTTCAAGGAAGATAGTATCTCCTGGATCTACAATACGGACCTTTCTCATCATTTGTCTAACGACAACTTCAAAGTGCTTGTCATTGATCTTTACACCTTGTAAACGATATACTTCCTGTACCTCATTTACCAAATACTGCTGCACAGCAGAAGGGCCTTTAATAGACAGTATATCCTCTGGAGTTATTGAGCCATCTGAAAGTGGCATACCAGCACGAACATAATCATTCTCCTGTACCAATATCTGATTGGATAATTTAACCAAGTATTTCTTGATTTCACCCAATTTGGATTCTATAATAATCTCTCGGTTACCCCTTTTGATCTTTCCGAAAGAAACTACACCGTCAATCTCAGATACTACTGCTGGATTTGATGGATTACGAGCTTCGAACAATTCGGTAACTCTTGGAAGACCACCTGTAATATCACCTGCCTTAGCCGACTTACGAGGTATTTTAACAAGAATCTTACCTTCTTTGATCTTATCCCCATCATCTACCATAAGGTGAGAACCTACTGGGAGGTTATATGAACGCAATACTTCCTCCTTATTGTTCATTATCAACAATGTAGGAATGAGTTTTTTGTTTCTTGATTCAGAGATTACTTTTTCTTGGAAACCAGTTTGTTCATCAATTTCAACTTGATAAGTAACACCTTGGTCAATATTCTCATAAGCAATCTTACCTGGGAATTCAGAAACGATTACACCGTTATACGGATCCCACTGACAAATAACGTCTCCACTTTTGATTTTGGCGCCATTTTTAATAAACAACTGAGAACCATAAGGAATATTATTTGTACTTAGTGTAATCCCTGTATTGGGATCAACAATCTTTATCTCGGAGGTTCTTGAAATGACGATATTTGCCGCTTTACCCTCGGCATCTTCACTTTTTACAGTTCTAAGATCTTCGATTTCAGCAATACCATCAAACTTAGCTCCCAATTTATTATCCTCGGAAATGTTACCTGCAATACCACCAACATGGAATGTACGCAGTGTTAACTGTGTACCTGGTTCACCAATTGATTGTGCTGCAACAACACCAACTGCTTCACCTCTTTGAACCATTTTATTGGTAGAAAGATTTCTACCATAACATTTGGCACAAATACCTTTTTCAGCTTCACAGGTCAATGCAGAACGTACTTCAACTTTCTCTATTGGGGATGCTTCGATATTTTTAACATCGACCTCCATAATTTGCTGACCAGCCGTTAATAGAAGTTCGTCTGTTAATGGGTTATGTACATCATGCAACGATACCCTACCTAGAATTCTTTCACCTAAGGTCTCAACGACCTCTTCGTTTTTCTTTAAGGATTCAACAGCGATACCACGAAGTGTTTCACAATCATCAATATTGACAATCACATCTTGGGAAACATCAACCAATCTACGTGTCAAATAACCAGCATCTGCTGTTTTTAAGGCCGTATCTGCAAGTCCTTTACGTGCACCGTGGGTAGATATGAAATATTCCAAAATCGATAGCCCTTCCTTAAAGTTGGAAAGAATCGGGTTTTCAATAATTTCACCACCACCTGCAGTAGATTTTTTGGGCTTGGCCATTAAGCCACGCATTCCTGTCAACTGGCGAATCTGTTCCTTAGAACCCCTTGCACCAGAATCCAACATCATATACACAGAGTTAAACCCTTGTTGATCTTCACGAATACGCTTCATTGCCAATTCGGTCAACATAGCGTTTGTAGAAGTCCAAACATCAATTACCTGATTATATCGCTCGTTATTGGTAATAAGACCCATGTTATAGTTGGCCATAATACCATCTACCTGAACATTGGCTTCATCAATCATACTTTGCTTTTCAGGCGGAATGATAATATCACCCAAACTGAAGGAAAGACCACCTTTAAAGGCGAAATCATATCCCATTGTCTTAATTTTATCCAAGAAATCGGCTGTGGTAGGAACATCTGTAACAGCAAGGATCTTTCCGATAATATCCCTCAAAGACTTTTTATTCAGTACGTCATTAATATAACCAGCCGCTTCAGGAACTTCCATATTGAACAATACCCTACCAACAGTTGTTGGTATGATTTGGCTCACCAATTCTCCTTCTTCATTAAAGTCCATAGCTCGTACCTTAATACCAGCATTAAGGTTTACCATGCCTTCGTTAAAAGCAATTTCTACTTCTTCATACGAGTAAAAAGTTAAGCCTTCTCCTTGTACTGGTACCTCTGGAGTGGATTTTCTTTCTTTGGTCATATAGTAAAGACCCAATACCATATCCTGGGATGGTACAGTAATAGGCGAACCGTTCGCAGGGTTCAGAATATTATGGGATGCAAGCATCAATAATTGAGACTCCAAGATAGCTTCTGGTCCTAAAGGCAAATGCACCGCCATTTGATCTCCATCAAAATCCGCATTAAATGCCGTACAAACCAATGGGTGAAGACGAATGGCCTTACCTTCGATTAATTTCGGCTGAAATGCCTGAATACCCAATCTGTGCAATGTAGGAGCACGGTTAAGTAATACAGGATGCCCTTTAAGAACATTCTCTAAAATATCCCAAACTACAGGCTCTTTCTTATCTATTATTTTTTTAGCAGATTTAACTGTTTTTACAATTCCTCTTTCTATTAATTTACGAATAACAAAAGGCTTGTAAAGTTCAGCTGCCATATCTTTTGGCAAACCACATTCGAATAATTTCAATTCTGGTCCAACAACGATTACCGAACGTGCAGAATAATCAACACGTTTCCCTAAAAGGTTTTGACGAAAACGTCCTTGTTTACCCTTTAATGAATCAGAAAGTGATTTTAAAGGTCTGTTGGATTCAGTCTTAACAGCTGAGGCCTTTCTCGTGTTGTCAAACAAAGAATCAACAGATTCCTGAAGCATACGCTTCTCATTCCTAAGAATTACCTCAGGTGCTTTTATTTCAACCAATCGCTTTAGACGATTGTTTCTGATAATCACCCTTCTATATAAATCATTTAAATCTGAAGTAGCAAAACGACCACCATCCAAAGGTACCAACGGACGCAATTCTGGTGGAATAACCGGAACCACTTTCATAATCATCCACTCAGGTCTATTTTCCCTGTTCTCTTGGGATTCCCTTAAAGCTTCAACAACCTGAAGACGTTTTAATGCCTCGGTTTTACGCTGTTTTGAAGTTTCGGTATTGGCTTTATGCCTTAATTCGTAGGACAACTCTTTGAGGTCAATACGTGCCAATAAATCAATAAGACATTCAGCACCCATTTTAGCAATGAACTTATTAGGGTCAGAATCTTCTAAATATTGATTTTCTTGTGGAATTGTTTCCAAGATGTTCAAGTATTCCTCTTCTGTCAAGAAATCCATCTTATTAACCTCTTCCCCTTCAGGGCCTTTGGCAACGCCAGGTTGAATTACTACATAACGCTCGTAGTAAATAATCATGTCCAATTTCTTGGAAGGTAATCCTAAAAGGTATCCTATTTTATTAGGCAAGGAACGGAAGTACCAGATATGGGCAACAGGAACTACCAGATTGATATGTCCTACCCTATCCCTTCGTACTTTCTTTTCAGTAACCTCGACCCCACAACGATCACAAACAATTCCACGGTAACGGATTCTTTTATATTTACCGCAAGCACATTCGTAATCCTTTACAGGACCAAAAATCCTTTCACAGAAAAGACCATCACGCTCTGGTTTGTGCGTTCTATAGTTTATAGTTTCCGGTTTTAGGACTTCGCCCCTTGACTCTGCCAAAATTGCTTCTGGAGAGGCCAAGCCGATTGAAATCTTATCAAACCTTTTTTGTGGTGTATTATCGTGTATTCTAGCCATAATGTACTATGCTACTAAATTATAATGTGTGTTCTAAACTATTCTTCCAATCTAATATCCAAGCCCAAACCTTTAAGTTCGTGCATCAATACGTTGAAAGATTCTGGTAAACCAGGTTCTGGCATTGTCTCACCTTTAACGATTGCCTCGTAAGTTTTGGCTCTACCAATTACATCATCAGACTTCACCGTCAATATTTCACGTAAGGTCGCTGATGCACCATATGCTTCAAGTGCCCAAACTTCCATCTCTCCAAAACGCTGACCACCAAATTGTGCTTTACCACCTAAAGGTTGTTGCGTGATCAAAGAGTACGGTCCTATTGAACGGGCGTGCATTTTATCATCTACCATATGTCCTAATTTCAACATGTAGATAACTCCAACAGTTGCAGCTTGGTCAAAACGTTGACCTGTACCACCATCGTAAAGATAAGTGTGCCCAAATCTTGGGATACCTGCCTCATCGGTATAAGCATTGATTTGGTCTAGAGTAGCACCATCAAAAATTGGTGTTGCATACTTTTTGCCCAATTTATGACCTGCCCAACCAAGAACAGTTTCATAAATCTGACCAATATTCATACGCGATGGTACACCTAATGGGTTTAATACGATATCAACCGGAGTACCATCTTCCAAGAACGGCATATCTTCCTGACGTACAATTCTCGAAACGATACCCTTGTTACCATGACGACCTGCCATTTTATCACCAACTTTAAGCTTACGCTTCTTGGCAATGTAGACTTTGGCCAACTTCATAATACCAGCTGGTAATTCATCACCCACAGAAATCGTAAACTTATCTCTTCTCAAATTACCTTGAAGGTCATTAAGTTTGATTTTATAGTTATGCAATAAATCTGTTACCAAATGATTTGTGTCTTTATCTGTTGTCCAGGTTCCGGCCACCAAGTGCGCAAAATCATCGACAGAATTTAACATCTTCATCGTATACTTCTTCCCTTTCGGAAGTACTTCTTCACTTAAATCATTCAGGACACCTTGCGAAGTCTTTCCATTAATCAGCGTAAATAATTTCTCTACAAGAACATCCTTTAGCTGTTGGAATTTTACTTCGTATTCCATTTCCAAATTGGAAATCGCTTCTTTGTCCTCAGAGCGCTTGCGCTTATCCTTAATAGACCTTGAGAATAATTTCTTTTCGATTACAACTCCTCTCAAAGAAGGGGATGCTTTTAATGAAGCATCTTTCACATCACCAGCTTTGTCACCAAAAATGGCACGAAGTAGTTTTTCTTCTGGGGTAGGGTCTGACTCACCTTTTGGGGTAATCTTACCAATCAGAATATCTCCAGGCTTAACCTCAGCACCAATACGGATCATTCCATTTTCATCAAGGTCTTTTGTTGCCTCTTCAGAAACGTTTGGAATATCATGTGTTAATTCCTCAGCACCAAGTTTCGTATCCCTAACTTCCAATGCATATTCATCAACATGTATGGAAGTAAAGATATCCTCGCGAACAACTTTTTCAGAAATTACGATCGCATCCTCAAAGTTATACCCTTTCCAAGGCATAAAAGCAACAGTAAGGTTTCTACCTAAGGCCAATTCACCTTTTTCGGTGGCATAACCTTCACATAAAACTTGTCCCTTTTTAACTTTATCGCCTTTTTTAACAATGGGTTTTAGGTTGATGCTCGTACCTTGGTTGGTTTTTCTAAATTTAACCAAGTTATACGTCTTCTCATCCTCTTCAAAACTGATTAATCTTTCAGCATCGGACCTTTTGTACTTAATGGTTATTTTTTGTGAATCAACATATTCTATTGTACCATCACCTTCCGCATTGATCAATACCCTTGAATCAGAAGCTACTTGTCTTTCTAGACCTGTACCTACAATCGGCGATTGTGGTTTCAATAAAGGAACCGCTTGACGCATCATGTTAGATCCCATCAATGCACGGTTCGCATCATCATGCTCCAAGAAAGGTATCAATGAAGCAGAAATGGAAGCAATCTGGTTAGGGGCGACATCAGTATAGTTAACCTCTTTTGGGTCTACAACTGGGAAATCACCTTCTTCCCTAGCAATGACCTTTTCCGAATCAATCGCTCCATTATCTTTAAGCGGAATGTTTGCCTGGGCGATTTTCATTCCTTCCTCTTCCTCTGCACTTAGGTATGTATACCCTTTGGTATCTACTTTAGCGCCAGTGACCTTACGATACGGAGTTTCCAAGAAGCCCATTGGATTCACTTTTGCAAATACTGCAAGAGATGAAATCAAACCAATATTTGGTCCTTCAGGTGTTTCAATAGGACATAATCTACCATAGTGTGTATAGTGAACATCACGAACCTCGAAACCTGCTCTTTCTCTCGATAAACCACCAGGTCCTAATGCAGATAATCTACGTTTGTGTGTAATCTCAGCCAATGGGTTTGTTTGATCCATGAACTGGGAAAGCTGGTTTGTACCAAAAAATGAGTTGATTACTGAAGAAAGTGTTTTCGCATTGATCAAATCAATTGGGGTAAACACTTCATTATCACGAACGTTCATACGCTCACGAATGGTTCTCGCCATACGGGCCAAACCAACACCAAATTGAGAAGACAATTGCTCACCTACAGTCCTAACACGACGGTTGGAAAGGTGATCAATATCATCAATCTCTGCTTTAGAGTTGATCAGCTCAATTAAATATTTGATAATGGTTATGATATCTTCCTTGGTCAAGACCTGCTTGTCCATTCCAATATCCAATCCTAATTTCTTGTTCATTCTATAACGACCAACTTCACCTAAATTGTAACGTTGATCAGAAAAGAATAACTTGTCAATAATACCACGAGCCGTTTCTTCATCGGGCGGTTCTGCATTACGCAATTGACGATATATATGTTCTACTGCCTCTTTTTCAGAGTTTGTAGGATCTTTTTGCAATGTATTATGGATAATTGCATAATCTGATTGATCATTATTCTCTTTATGTAAAAGAATAGTCTTAACATCAGTATCCAATATCTCATCAATATGGTCTTTTTCCAAAACCGTATCACGATCTAAAATAATTTCATTTCTTTCAATAGAGACAACTTCTCCAGTATCCTCATCAACAAAATCCTCATGCCATGTATTCAATACCCTGGCAGCCAATTTGCGACCTAATACCTTCTTTAGACCAGCTTTTGAAACTTTAACCTCTTCTGAAAGGTCAAAAATTTCAAGAATATCCTTATCACTTTCAAAACCAATTGCCCTGAACAATGTTGTTACGGGTAATTTTTTCTTTCTATCAATATATGCATACATAACATTATTGATATCGGTAGCAAATTCTATCCAAGATCCCTTGAAAGGAATAACCCTTGCGGAGTACAATTTTGTGCCATTGGCATGGAATGATTGCCCAAAGAATACACCAGGCGAACGGTGCAACTGTGATACAACCACACGCTCTGCACCATTGATAACAAAGGTACCACTAGGAGTCATATAAGGAATTGTACCCAAATACACATCTTGTACAATAGTTTCAAAATCCTCGTGTTCAGGATCGGTACAATATAACTTTAACCTAGCTTTTAGCGGAACGCTATAGGTAAGTCCACGCTCTATACATTCTTGTATTGAATATCTTGGTGGATCTATAAAATAATCTAGAAATTCCAACACAAACTGGTTACGTGTGTCTGTAATTGGAAAGTTCTCCATGAAGGTGTTATACAATCCTTCAGTGCCCCTTTGATCAGATTTGGTTTCAAGTTGAAAAAAATCTTGAAATGACTTAATCTGAATGTCCAAGAAATCCGGATATTCCGGTGTGTTCTTAGCGGATGCAAAATTTATTCTCTCAGTCTGATTTGTGAACATCTATGGACAAAATTTTGATCGTGAATACTATTGGGTCGTATATAGCTTTATATACTTTATGCATAAAAAGGCTTAGGTCTAGCCGCAAATAACGGTAAGACCTAAACCCAAAGTGTTATGGTAGTTGCGACTATTTAAGTTCAACTTCTGCTCCTGCTTCTTCTAATGATTTTTTAATACCTTCAGCTTCGTCTTTAGAAACACCTTCCTTAACGGCTTTTGGTGCGCTATCAA
>CBDUKE010000094.1:0-11725 GCA_965367725.1 uncultured Maribacter sp.
CGTAATTCGTTTTCTTCTTCAAGGGCCAAGAGGTCTTCTTTGGTAATCACCTTTAAGAAAGAAGGATGCTGTTCTATGGCATATTCCAGTTTTTCGATGATTGATTCAAAAGACTCATTGTCATAATCGATCTCCAACGGTTCCTTGATGATCATGTGCTGTAGGATACCTTTTTTCTTGATACGCAGTCCTTTTTTATCGAACGAGCGTCTAAAGCCATCAATGACCACGGGCACTACAATAGGTTTATATTTTTTAATGATATGGGCGGTGCCCTTGCGTAAAGGTTTCCATGGCGTAGTTGTACCTTGCGGGAAGGTTATCACCCAACCGTCATCCAAAGCTTTACCGATATTGGAAATGTCGCTCATCTTCACTTGCCTATTTACATTTTCCCCTTCAGACCTCCAAGTACGTTCCACACTGATAGAACCAGCATAGGCAAAAATCTTGGTCAAAAGACTTTTCTTCATGGTCTCAGCAGCCGCAACATAATACATATTCAGTTTTGGTCTCCAGAGATAACCCACATTTTTAATGGAATCATCCCTACCGCTTAAACTTGCATTGAAAACATGGAACATGGCCACCACATCGGCAAAATAGGTTTGGTGATTGCTTACAAAAAGCACATTGTTTTCAGGTAAGTTTCTGATGATATCAGAACCCTCGATTTCCAAAGTATTGAACCCTTTATACCGCTGATGGGTCATGAAACCCATGATACGGATGAGCCACCTCTTAATAAAAAGAATATGACCAAATGGATTTTCCTTAAATATACCCATAAGCGCAAATCTACAAAATAAGCTTTGAACTCGTTTATACTTTTTACGTTGAAGTGAAAATTAGGGGTTTTGGCCCTGGATGAAACCTTTTTTTGGGATTCATAGCTGGGCTACGGAGCAAGAAAAAGGTATAATACTGGAGTGAACTATCAATTTTTAGCCAATGATATAAATTACAAACAAGTTCATTATAAAACCTGTCTCAAAAGCTCCTTGATTTCGCTGAGCATCATGGCCGTAGCCCCCCAAACTGTGTAACCGTTTAGTTTAAAGGCTGGCACATCTATGTTCTTTGCATAGGATGTGGATAATTTTTGGGTGAAAACTTTCGCATCATCCATAAAATCAACTAGGGACACCTCAACCAGTGATTCTACTTCGGATTCTTGTAGCACAAAAGGTTTGGGGTCTTCATACAGGCCAATAAACGGTTGTACCTCAAAATTACTTGGCGGAATATATATCTCGCTCATTGATTTAATAATTGAAACCTGCTGTGGTGGTACGCCTACCTCCTCGTGGGTTTCACGCAGTGCGGTCTGCATAATATCGCGGTCTTCTTCTTCTGATTTACCCCCTGGAAAACCAATCTGATTGGAATGTACCCCTTCATAGGTCTTTCGCAATATCAAAAGCAAATTCGTGGATTTTCTTTCATTCGGATAAAAAAGGGCCAATACTCCCGCTTTTTTAGGGTTCTTTTTTTTGATATATCCGGCCTCTAGCTCTTTAATTCGAATTAAAGGTGCCATTTTATAATGGGAAGCTGATCCAGGTAAGGGCAGATTTTTTATTTTTGAACTCCGTATGGTAAAATCATCAAAATTCATGGCATTTAAAAGATTCGCTTATCCTGCAATATTACCACTATTATTTTTATTGGCCTGTAAAGGGGAACCCAAGCAATTGGAGATGTCCGAAGAAAACAATAGGGTACAAAAAGATACCATACAAGAACAGGTAACAGAAGTCCAGAAAGAAGAAGAACCTTTTGTATTGACCGAGGATAATGCCATAGATTTCTTTTTTAATTACAATAAGACCCTGAAAGATGATACGGTCAAAATAACAACCTCATTAGGGAGTTTCACCGTACAGTTATATGACAATGTGCCCTACCATAAGGCCAATTTCATTTACCTGACCTCCAAAGGCTATTTTGACAACACCCAATTTCATCGCGTGGTCAAGAATTTCATTATCCAAGGGGGGAATTCAGATGATGCCGCAACTCCAAATAAACGCAGGGCTATTGGTCGATATCTTTTACCACCCGATGCCAAAAAAGGATACAAGCATCACCGGGGAACTATTTCCATGCCCAGTAGTGAGGTCAACAATCCGCATATGTTGGCATCGCCTTATGAATTCTTTATCGTTGTCACTAAACCAGGCTCTTATCATTTAGACGGCGAATACACGCCTTTTGGAAAAGTAATAGACGGTATGGATGTGGTTGATAAAATCAATGCACAACCCGTTGGCAAAGGCGACTGGCCATCACGCAATATCTATATTCTCAAGGCTGAAGTGGTTAATTAGTTGATTATTGGTAGTTGTTGGTTGCTCTTGAACTTGAACTTGCTCTTGAACTTGAACTTGACCCTTACTTCCCTTGAGACCCATAAATATTGGGTAGGGCAATATGAAACTTCACAGCCAATATTCTAACCAAGATAACAATCAATATTGCCGCGATATAGGCATAAGTGCCATCTATAGGTAATTGAATCAAAAGGAAATAAGAGATTCCTCCTAAAATACAGGCAGTGGCATAGATTTCTTTACGGAATATTACCGGAATCTCATTGCATAGAATATCCCGAATAACACCCCCGAATGAAGCTGTGATCGTACCTAGGATGATGCACATTATAGGCATCAATTCCGCAGCAAGTCCTTTCTCAATACCCACCATGGTGAATAACCCAATGCCAATGGTATCGAACAAGAATAAGGTCTTTCGTAAATATTTTAGTTGGTTCACAAAAAAGATGGCAAAAATCACCGTTCCCAAAATGGTGAATATATAAACCGATTCGCGCATCCAGACCACTGGTGTATTACCGATGAGCATATCGCGTAAGGTTCCTCCGCCAACTGCGGTCACGAATGCAATAATCAGTACCCCGAACAAATCGAGTTTCTTTTCCATAGCCACCAGAACACCTGAAATGGCAAAGGCAATGGTTCCTAAAATATCTATGGCAAAATAGAACATCTGCTAAAGTTGTTGGGTGTAATAATTATAATCCTTAATAATCCGGTCAACGAATTCAATTGGTTTCGTATCGGTGGTAATCTGGGTCACTTCCTTGATTCTGTTGTTCAAAGAAACGATAATTTGATGATCTCCGTTACGTTTGGCCTGATCAAAAAGCTCTTTTATGGTTTGCATTTCACGATCTTCAAAGACCGTAACTTGCGCATATTTAGGCACGTAATCCTCTGGCAATTCCCTCAGTAAGGTATCTTTTAGACTCACTTTCTTCTTTTCACTGATTACCGTAGTCCCCGCGGCAATATCCCCAATACGCTGACCATTTCCACGAATTAAGATCGTTAAGACCGCTAATCCACCCGAGGTAAGGACCACATCGATAATACGTAAGATCCAACGAATAAAATAACTTGAAAATCCAGGTTTGGAACCATCCAATTTTACCACTCGAATATGCATCAAAGCCTTACCTATCGTTTTCCCATCCATAAAGGTTTCCAACAATACGTAGTACAAAAAGGCAGGTAATCCCAATACAAGATAAAGGGCCCACATATCGGCAAATTCCATATCCATGGAAACCAGCATCCAAATAATCAAAATGGTATAGGCACCGATAATAAAACTATCGATTAGGTAAGCTAGCATACGGTCTCCCAAATGCGCTGTATTTTGGCTAATGCTAATATTTTGGGCAGTTTCTATTTGAAATTGTTCCATATTTTAGTTTCTTTGGGTATAAACCCGATAATTAATGCGTGAAGCCGCCTTTGTAAAGCAAAATAAAGATAAATGGGTAACTTTTGAAAACGCACTGTCAAACAAAACGAAGATTGAGCCAGATGTATTGTCTGACCTCTACATTGAAATTACCGACCACCTAAGCTACGCCAAGACTTTTTATGCGGGCAGCAATACGGAATTTTATTTAAACTCCATTGCCTCACAGGCACATCAAAAAATCTATAAGACCAAAAAGGAACCTAAAAATCGCATTGTAGCGTTTTGGAAAACCGAATTTCCAACCATGTTCTATACGCATCAAAGAGAACTTTTGATTGCCTTCCTGGTCTTTGCTTTCTTTGTTTTGGTTGGTGCCTTTTCAGCGGCCAACGAGGGGGATTTTGTTCGTTCAATTCTTGGGGATGGCTATGTGAACATGACCTTGGAAAATATCGAAAAAGGCGACCCTATGGCTGTTTATAAACAAATGGGCGAATTCAATATGTTCTTGGGAATAACCATCAACAATGTTCGTGTAGCTATGATGGCATTTGGCTACGGCATCATGCTAGGGGTCGGGACCTTATGGATCATGATGCAAAATGGGATTATGTTAGGCAGTTTTCAATTTTTCTTTTACGAGAAAGGATTGCTTTGGGAATCTGCACGAACCATCTGGATCCATGGTACTATTGAGATTTCGGTCATTATCATTGCGGGCTGCGCCGGACTCGTTTTGGCCAACGGAATGCTTTTTCCGGGTACCTATACCCGATTGGAATCCTTTAAAAGAGGCGTTAAAAACGGGCTCAAAATAATGTTGAGTACAGTACCTTTTTTTATTGTTGCCGGATTCCTTGAAGGTTTTGTCACCAGACATACCGAAATGCCGGATTGGTTGGCGATTTTGATTATTACAGCCTCTTTGGCACTAATCCTCTTTTATTACGTTATATACCCATATCAATTACATTCAAAAACCAACCAACATGAACAGATTCATTGAATTTAAAAAACAGCGGGAGTTAGGGGAAATACTGTCAGACACCTTTGCTTTCTTACGATTACAGTTCAAACCCTTTATTACTACGTATTTAAAAATTGTAGGGCCCTACTTGGTGGTCATGTTGATCTCTATGGGTTTTTACCTAAGTGCCTTCAGTTCATTTCTGGATTTCAATGTCCAAAGCTCCAATGAGATGTTTAGCGGACTAACCATGTTTTTTGGTGTTCTTGTATTCTTACTGGCCATGATAATGGTTTATGCAACCTCGCAATCAACCGTTTTACATTATATAAAATCGTATTCAAACCACAATGGTGTCACTGATTTCAATGAGATAAAAACAGCGGTTTATGCCACTTTATGGAGCTTTATTGGTCTTGGTATAATCGTGGTTCTTTCAGTGTTCGTTGGTCTAATGTTTTGCATTTTACCTGGCATCTATCTGGCCGTGCCACTTTCATTATCTTTCAGCATCATGGTATTTGCCAAAAAAAACGTGGGTGATTCCTACAGTTATGGTTTTACCCTGGTTAAGGATGAATGGTGGATTACCTTTGCAACCCTTTTTGTAGTCGGAATCATAGTTACCATTGCCGGCTATGCTTTCAGTCTACCCGCTGTAATCTACCAATATGCGAAAATGGGTATTTTTTCCGGTGAGATGGATGCTACCAATATGATGGACAGTTTCATTGACCCTATTTATATGATATTGAATATGATAAGTACCTTGGCTCAGGTTTTATTGAACCTGATTACAATTATTGCAGGAGCCTTTATCTACTTTAACCTTAACGAAAAGAAAAACTTTACGGGTACCTTTGAACGTATTCAAAACTTAGGTAAAACCACAGCGGATTAAGATGCTCAAACAGCTTTTTATTATACTATTATGTGGATTATCGGTTTGCAAATTATCAGCACAACAAGATACTACAATAGTCCAGTATGATAAAAGCACATTGCATTTACAACAGATTTCAGAAGACGACCTTCAAGCATATAAGGAAGATCCAAAGTTTGACTATGAGATTGTAAAGGTCGACCATACTTGGTGGGATAATTTCAAGACCTGGTTGGGGAACTTGTTCACACGTTTTTTTGAATGGCTTTTTGGTGCTGAAAAAGCCGGTGGTTATTTATTGTTTTTCTTGAAGATACTCCCTTATCTGTTAATAGGTATTCTTCTCTTTCTACTTATCAAGTTTTTTCTAAATGTGAATGCAAGGGCATTGCTTTATTCAAAGGACAATGAAACCGTAGTATCACTCTCCGATGAAGCGCATATCATCAAGAATGAGGATATTAACCAACTTATTCAAAATGCACTGAAAGACAAAAACTACCGACTTGCCATTCGTTATTACTATTTACTCATCTTAAAGCAAATGAGCGAAAAAGAACTCATCAACTGGGAAATGCAAAAAACCAATGATGACTATATCAATGAATTGGAAAAGGAAGAATTAAAAGCGCCCTTTAGCCATATAACCCTCTTGTATGATTATATCTGGTATGGTGATTTTCCCATTGATGAAGCCAAATATTTAAAGGCAGAAACCAAGTTCTCATCCCTAAGAAAAACCTTGGACATTCATGAGTAAGAAAGGCTCCATATACTTGATTATCGCCTTAGTTACCATGGCCATCCTTATGCTCTTTCAATATAGCAAACCCAAGGAAGTTAATTGGTTCCCTTCTTTTGTCTCCCAACATAAAATTCCCTATGGCACCTATATCCTGAATGATCTGATGGAAAAAAAGTATGGTGAAAATCTAAAGCAAACCAACAAGCCACCCTATGAATTGTTACAATCGGACGTCCTTATCGAAGGCACTTATTTCTTTGTGAATACTAAGGTTTCATTTGGTGAAGCGGAGTTGACCAGCCTTTTGGATTGGACCGCAAAGGGAAATACCTTGTTCATTGCCTCAGACGGATTTGAGGAAGAACTTAAAGACACCCTGCATTTTCAAACTAGGGCTTTGTATGCCGACTTTGGGGAAGACCAAAAGCAATTGCATAGACTACTAAACCCTACTTTGAACAATGCTATATCCTATAATTTCGAGAAGGACAAATATGCCACCTATTTTAGTGAAATCGATACGGTAAATGTCCGGGGCATTGGGCAGGTAGATTATTTGGCAGAAGATGGTTCCGAACAGAAAAAGAATTTCAATGTAATAAAACAGCCTTTTGGGGAAGGGGAAATCATCCTTAGTGCCTTTCCCAAGGCATTTACCAATTACTTTATTCTCGAAGCTAACAACAAGGACTATACAGCGGGTCTGCTTTCTTATATCGATGGCAGTAAACCCATTTACATGGACAACCATTATAAAACGGGAAAATCGTTCTATACCTCGCCCATGTATATTTTCCTGAATACCAAAGAATTTAAATGGGCCTATTATATGGCCTTGATCGGGGCAATGTTCTATGTGGTTTTCGAAGGCAAAAGAAAACAAAGGGCTATTCCAATCGTTGTTCCCCTGAAAAACCAGACGTTGGCATTTACCCGGACCATTGCCGATATGTATTTTGAAAAAGGAGAGCAAAAATCGATTACCGATCATAAAATCGACTACTTTCTAGAATACATACGTTCTCATTTTCACTTGGGTACCCTAAAACAGGATGACGAATTCTTTCACAATTTAGCAGCCCGTAGCAACCATTCTTTTGATGAAGTAAAAGAATTGTTCTCTTATATGGATAAACTTAAAATACGGTCGGTAATTACCAATTCCGATCTAAAGAAACTAAATACACTAATCGAAAAATTTAAATTGAAAGCCGATGGAAAATAGCGAGCAAAATACCAACGATCTTAATTTTGACAATAGAATCCCTCTGGAGGAACTCAAAAAGGCAGTAACTGACATCAAGACCGAACTGGCAAAGGTCATAGTTGGGCAAGACAGATTTATTGAGCTTTTAATCGTCTCCCTCTTGGTCGATGGCCATGTGCTTATTGAAGGGGTTCCGGGTATTGCAAAGACCATCACGGCCAAACTCTTTGCCAAGACCTTAAAAACCGATTTTAGCCGCATTCAGTTTACACCAGACCTCATGCCCAGTGATATTCTAGGGACTTCGATCTTCAATGTAAAAACTTCAGAATTCGAATTTAAAAAAGGGCCTATTTTCTCTAATATCATTTTAATCGATGAGATAAACCGTGCCCCTGCAAAAACCCAGGCCGCTATGTTCGAGACCATGGAAGAACGTCAAGTGACCATGGATGGGACCACCTACCAAATGGATACTCCTTTTATGGTTCTGGCCACCCAAAACCCTATTGACCAAGAAGGTACCTACGCCCTACCCGAAGCGCAATTAGACCGATTCATCTTTAAAATCAAAGTTGATTACCCATCGCTAGAGGAAGAAATCAAAATCATACAAACGCATCATGAACGTAAGGGCAAGCAACCGCAAGAACAAATTTCTGGCGTTTTGACCCCGAAACAACTGGCCGATTTTAAATCGAAGATCCAGGATGTGGTGGTTGAGGAAAAAATCATTAAATACATTGCCGATATCATTACCAAAACCAGAAATCATCCGCATTTGTATTTGGGGGGGTCCCCAAGGGCATCTATCGCCACACTCAATGCCGCAAAGGCCTTCGCGGCCATTCAAGGTAGGGATTTTGTTATTCCGGAAGATATAAAGAAAGGCTTGGTCCCCGTGTTGAACCACAGGGTAATCCTGACCCCAGAACGCGAAATGGAGGGTATGACTACCGACAGCGTGGTAAACATGATTATGGAATCGGTTGAAATACCAAGATAACCCCATGCAGTTTATAAAATCGTTCTACATACACAACTCCTTTTTTACGTATATCGCCGTGCTTTCAGCTTGTTTTATACTATCCTATTGGATACCTATACTCTATCCAATCGCATGGGTGTTGACCCTAGTGTTGCTAGGACTATTTTTATTTGATGTGTTTTTGCTTTATGCAAGTAGTAAGGGAATGGAAGCTAAACGGATTTTACCACAAAAACTATCGAACAGCGATTTAAATCCCATGAGTGTTGATTTTCAATCGTACTACCCATTTAGGGCATTTATCACTATAATTGATGAATTGCCAAAACAATTCCAAAAACGTGATTTTGAGCATAACACCAGTCTTTTAAAAAATGAACGAAAGGAATTTGAATATATGGTGAGGCCTGTTGAACGGGGAGCGTATGTTTTCGGAAATCTCAACCTATATGCTTCTTCCCCATTAAAGATCGTAAAAAGGCGTTTTGTTTTCCAAAAAGACCAAATGGTTCCGGTGTACCCCAGTATTATTCAAATGCAGCAATACGACTTTTTGGCCATCAGCAATAAAATTTCGATGTTCGGACTTAAGAAAATAAGGCGTATTGGGCACACCCAAGAATTTGAACAGATTAAGGAATATGTACCGGGCGATGACATTCGTACGCTTAATTGGAAGGCCACCGCGAAACAGAACCAATTGATGGTGAACCAATATCAGGACGAAAAATCCCAACCCATCTACTCCATTATAGACACAGGGCGTGTCATGAAAATGCCTTTCAATGGACTTAAACTTTTGGATTACGCGATAAACTCCACCTTGGCATTTTCAAACGTCGCCCTAAAAAGGAATGACAAAACGGGAATGATCGCCTTTTCAAAGAATATAGAATCTTTTGTTCCCGCCGTTCAGAAAACAACCCATTTGAACACCATTCTTGAAAAGCTTTATAATATTACAACCGAATTTACCGATTCTGATTTTGGATTGTTGTATGCCCAAGTAAAGCGTAAAATCACCCATAGAAGTTTATTATTGCTTTATACCAATTTTGAACATATTTCAGCCCTAAAAAGACAAATGCCCTTTCTATTGGCAATCGCCAAAAAACATGTTTTGGTGGTTATCTTTTTTGAGAATACTGAATTGGAGGAACTTATTTCATCGGATGCTGAGGATTTACAGACCATTTACCATAAAACAATAGCCGAAAAATTCTCGCTTGAAAAACGATTGATGCAAAAAGAGTTGCAACAACATGGCATTCAGACCATTCTTACCAAACCAGAACAACTTACCATCAATACCATTAATAAGTATCTGGAAATCAAGGCAAGAGGATTGTTGTAAAAGCTTCTAGTTGCTCCCTTATTATGCGATTTCCATACCATCTATCTCTGCTTGGTCCAATACACTTCTAATTTTTAGTAACTTAACAGCAGCATCAATCAAAAACAATCAGGTTATGCAAACAATACTGGGATCAGGCGGAATCATCGCAGCAGAATTGGCGAAATCGCTAACAGAATTTACAACTGATATAAGATTGGTAAGTCGTAATCCAAAAAAAGTTAACGCTACAGATGAAATACTTTCGGCAGACCTTTTAAATGCTGAAGAAGTCAACCGTTCGGTTCTAGGATCTACAGTAGTGTATATGACCACTGGTTTTCCCTACAGCGCCAAAAATTGGCAAAAGACTTGGCCAAAATTCATGCAAAATGTAATTAAAGCCGATTACAGCAATCTAGGCAATTAATATGGACTAAATCCTAAATTAAGACTCCAATGAAAAATGTATTACACAAAGCCGAATCGCGTGGCAAAGCCAACCATGGTTGGTTGAACTCCCATCATAGCTTTAGCTTTGCCAGTTACCAGAATCCTGAACGTATGAACTTTGGGGTCCTGCGGGTACTCAATGACGATGTGGTCTCTGAGGCGAAGGGTTTCGGCACCCACCCGCATCGCAATATGGAAATCGTTTCCATACCCCTTGAAGGCGACCTGCAACATATGGATAGTATGGGTAACACCACAATTATAAAACAAGGCGATGTTCAGGTGATGAGTGCCGGTACGGGTATTCAGCATAGTGAGTATAACAAAAACAAAGATCGACCCGTAAAATTTTTACAGATCTGGATTATTCCGAACAAAAAAGATGTGGAACCCCGCTATGATCAAATTTCCCTTAAGGATATTAAAAAGGAAAACGCTTTTTACCAGATTTTATCACCTAATCCTAAAGATCAAGGGGTATGGATCCACCAAGATGCCTGGTTTCATCTGGGGGATTTTGAACCTGAAAATGAAACAACATATACCCTTAAGAAAAAAGGTAATGGAGTCTATGTTTTTGTTTTGGAAGGTGAGGTCGAAATCAACGATCAGCTTTTAGGTAAAAGGGATGGCTATGGTATTTGGGATGTGGACCAGTTTGATTTTAAATCCTTGGGTAAATCCAAGGTATTGCTAATGGAAGTTCCTATGGGGATTTAGTTTTTTGTTTTCCCTTTCGCCTCTTTTTTCCCGAAAATAAATCTATGGTCACTCCAACTGTAACCCCTCCCAAAACAGTGGCAGCAATATCACCATTTTCCCATTCATTGCCATTATTTTTATCTAAGGATTCTTTGGCTAGACCTGCCAATAAACTAGTCCCTACAGCACCTACGAAAGTCCAACCACGATCACCATCCGAAATTTCACTGGCAATAAATGCACCTGCCGCCCCACTTAATGCACCTGCACCAAAGTGCAATATCTTATCATTCTCCAATTGGGCACGTACTTGTACTAATGAAGACAGTAAAATAATAAGTGTAAGTATATTTTTCATCGAATGTATAAAGGTAAACAGAACTTGAAAAGATGCAATAAATATTATGAAATTCATTTTAAAAGTCAACCACCCCGGCCTTCGGCCACCCCAATGGAATCGAAGATTCCATAATCCCCAATGCGCAGCATAGATGACAAAAGCTCCGAAAGACAGGAGAACTTGTTCGACGCGGAGTTTTGGAATCGGTTTTCCGTCAAGGGCGGAAAAATTCCTCGTGTTGGGTGTCCTTTCTTTTGGTTCGCCGTCGCTCCATCTCGCCACTCTCTCAAAAGGTACCTCGTACCTTTTTCATTCGTTCGTGGACAAGCAAAGAAAATGAACAAAATACCACCTCGGCCTTCGGTCACCCCTCCT
>CBDUKE010000095.1:0-11613 GCA_965367725.1 uncultured Maribacter sp.
CCTTGTAGGTACATCCTAAAATAAGTGGCAAGGCCTTCTCTATGATTCTCAGGATTAAAATTCACATCCATCTTCAAGGCCTGGAGCGAATCTTTTTGAGCTTCAGTGATAAAATCGTATTTGGCCATTTGTGCCAAAACGGTATTTCTCCTATTAAATACCAATTCTTCCCTTCTTAATGGATTGTAATAGGATGAATTCTTTAACATACCGACCAACATCGCCGATTCTTCAATTTTAAGTTTGATAGGCTCTTTCCCAAAATATATTTTGGAAGCTGAACGAATACCATCGGCGGCGTATCCGAAATCATAGATGTTTAAATACATTGCAATGATTTCCTCTTTGGTGTATTGCGTTTCTAAACGAGTGGCCAAAACCCATTCTTTTATTTTTTGTAAAACTGCCTGGGTCCTTTTTTCCTTTTCCCGTGCCCCAATAAATAACTGTCTTGCCAATTGTTGGGAAATAGTACTTGCACCGCCTTTTTTTCCCAAGTAGGCAAAAGCCCTCAACGTACCTCTAGCATCAATCCCAGAATGCTCATAAAAACGTGCATCCTCAGTTGCAATCAATGCATTTACCAAATTTTCAGGTAGGTCTTCATACTTAACAGGTGTTCGATTATCATCCAAATAAAACTTACCCAAAGTTTTACCATCCGAAGAAAATATTTCAGAAGCTAAATTTGTTTGCGGATTTTCAAGATGCTCATAAAGAGGCAGTTCTCCAAAAACACCCCAAGAAGCAAGGAGAAATATCAATATCGCTGAAAGGACTCCTGTGACAAACAGGATCCAAAACCATTTAATAAATTTAAAAAAACCAGTTTTTTTATTATTCTTTTTGGCCTTCACCATTCTTTTAGTCATTACTTTTTACAATTTCATATCCGACATCGGTAATGCCTTCTAAATTAACAATCCCATCTACATTGCCATTTTTACGCATGGCGTGGGATAATCGTAGAGTATATACGCCAGAAGAAGGAAAAACGATGTTTTCTTTATACCACAATTTATTTTCTTTAATGCTGCCGTACCCTTTGCCCAGCCATGTACCGTCTGGTTGCGCCATCATAAATTCCAAGGTGTCGGTAATTATTTCCTCGTTAGGATATTCTAATTCCGCAATTAAAAATAAGTTACTATAAGGGAAAGTATTATCGTTTCGAAGATTAAGGTACATATGGTGTTTCTGGATTGTATCCAACCCAGAAAAACTAAATTCGACAATACTGTCCTTGTTCCACGAACCATTGTTTGTTGCCTTAAAATCTGTTTTTACGATGGAGTCATCACAGGAGACTACTGAGAAAATAAGGACAAATGACAATAATACCCTAAGCATTTTTTGGACGTTTTTTTCTATTGTTTCTTCTATTTTTATTCTTATTTCTCGAATTGCGTCGTTTTGGTCTATCAAAACGTGTAAGGCTATCCTGGCCTACAACATTTTCGAAAACTACTTTGTCTTCAACTATAATGTCAGCAGCATATTCCTCTAAACTGGCAACTTTCTCTTTTTTCTTGTTTTTAGCAATAATCTCTATTACCTGCTCTTTTGATAGTATATGCCAATTAGCCGGTTCATCTTTATACGAAAACCATAATTTGGATTTGAAAATATCAGACTTTTGACAGAACGCCATTCCCTTTTCTGTAAATAATTTTGTGTCTTGTGGAGGAAAGTCCTTTAACGCTTCCAAATATAAATCAAGTTCGTAATTGAGACAACATTTTAGTTTGCCACATTGTCCGGCCAATTTCTGGGGATTCAATGAAAGCTGTTGATAACGGGCTGCCGATGTGCTTACCGACCTAAAGTCTGTTAACCAAGTAGAACAACATAATTCCCTTCCACAGGATCCAATACCACCCAATCGTTGTGCTTCTTGTCGATACCCAATTTGACGCATTTCAATTCGAATACCAAAGGCCTTGGCCATATCCTTGATCAATTGACGAAAATCAACCCGTTCTTCAGCTGTATAATAAAAAGTGGCCTTAGAGCCATCTCCTTGAAATTCAACATCGGAGATTTTCATCTGTAATTTTAGGATAATTGCTATTTCACGGGAGCGTTTTTTAATTTCCTCTTCCCTATCCCTTACCTTCTGCCAAATATCAATGTCTTTTTGGCTGGCCTTTCGATATAATTTGGGAATTTCATCAGCGTTGGAATCTGCCTTTTTCTTTTTCATTTGCACTTTAACAAGTTCCCCTGTTAATGTGACCATGCCAATATCGTGACCAGACGTTGCTTGTGTAGCCACAATGTCGCCTATGGATATTGATAGGTTTTCTGTATTTCTAAAGAATTCTTTTCTGCTATTTTTAAATCGGACTTCAACAACGTCAAAGGGTTTATCCCCATTTGGAAGTGTCATGTTGGAAAGCCAATCAAAAACCGTTAATTTATTACAACCATCAGTGCCACAAGTACCATTGTTCTTGCACCCTTTTGGTTGTCCATCCTTACCGGTTGAACAACTGTTACAACCCATATTTTGTATCTTGATTTGAGAAAAATCAAACATTCTTCCCAAAAAAGGTTCATATTAATCTTAAATGTAAAGATAGTATAATTTGTTGCAGAAGTAAAGCACGTCTTTGTAATTGAAAAAATACCGTCGTTTACACTTTCCTACTTTTTATACTTCAGTACTTCTGAGCGTCCTTTTTTAAAGATCTTATTGCTTACGGTTTTACCTTTTCGAAGCCGCTTTTGTTCTACAAAAGGCAGCGCATGTATTTCCTTACATTCGTCTGAGCAACAATCGGTCATTTTTGCGGCACATTCCCCACATTGAATGAACAGTAAATGACATGCTTCATTGGCACAGTTTACATGGGTATCGCAAGCTTTTCCACATTGGTGGCATTGGGCAATTACATCGGTGGAAATTCGCTCGCCTCTACGGTGGTCAAAAACAAAATTCTTGCCGATAAACTTATTCTCTAAATCTTGGTCTTGGGCTTGCCTTGCGTATTCAATAATCCCACCTTCTAACTGGTATACATTCTTAAAGCCTTTATGTTTATAATAGGCACTGGCCTTTTCACAACGAATACCACCAGTACAATACATGACCAATTTTTTAGCTTCTTTGAATTCCTCAAGGTCTTTTTCAATAATATCCAAAGAATCGCGAAAGGTATCAACGTCCGGAGTTATGGCATTTTTAAAATGTCCTATTTCACTTTCATAATGATTTCGCATATCGACCAAAATCGTGTTGGGGTCCTCAATCAATTCATTGAACTTTTCCGCATTTACGTGTATCCCTTTGTTGGTCACATCAAAAGTTGCATCATTGAGCCCATCTGCCAGAATCTTCTTTCTGACTTTTACCTTTAGTTTCAGGAAAGACTTGTTGTCTTGTTCAATGGCAATATTCAATCGCACATCTTTAAGGAAAGAAATACTATCCAAATGTTTTTTGAAAGCTTCAAAATTTTCGGCTGGAACGGATAATTGTGCGTTTATACCCTCATTGGCGACGTAAATTCGACCCAAAACATCCAAATCGTTCCAGTGAATGAACAAATGATTTCTGAAAACCACAGGGTTTCCTAATTGTGCATATTGATAAAAGGAAATGGTCAAGCGTTCTTGCCCAGCCTCTTCTATAAGAGTTTCCCTTTCCTTTGCACTTAATGTATTGTACAGTTGCATGCTATACCAATCGTTAAGTTAAAGAATAGTTTAAACCGCAAAGATAAAATAATCCTAGACTATTTTTGTAGTGATAATTTTAACCGGGCAGGCAAGTTGAGCTTGTTTACATGGCTCATAAAAGCTATGATCATGTGATTTAATGGTAAAAAAACCTTTTTTCCCTGTAGCTCGTAAAAGCACACTTTTGCCGTCTTTTTTGGACATTTGAAATTGTTCAGGAGCCAATTCGACACAATAATTGCAGCCAATGCATTTTTTACGTTGCAAAGTGACTACGACCATTATTCCTTTACTATTTTATAAAGTTTATCTGAAGGCCTGATTTTAAAACCTGTTGGGAAAGTGCAATTTTTGCCCTTTTCTGCCTTTGTTGCATGAATATCATCGACCATCATCTGTCCCAATTCCATTTCTTTAACTCCAGTAGTGGGCCCGGTTATGAGTAACGTATCGCCAACTTTTATATCGAAAGCTTCAATCTTAAATTCTGCAATACCTGGTCTAGGATAATAATGCACCCCCTTGCCAACATATAATTTCTTTTGAGATGCCTGGGTGCCAGGGCCATCGCTCCATTCCCCAAGTTTCTGTCCTAAGTAATATCCGTCCCAAAAACCCCGATTATATACCTTGTTGAGTTCTTTCATCCATAAAGCAACTTTATCCTTTGAAAAAGTTCCATCAGTATGGGCATCAATCGCCTCTCTATATGTTTTGATTACTGTCGCCACATATTCGGGTGCCCTACCCCTGCCTTCAATTTTTAAGACCTTTACCCCGGCATCGATTATCTGGTCCAAGAAATCAATAGTGCATAAATCTTTGGGCGACATCATATACTCATTATCAATCTCAATCTCAAAACCACTTTCCTGATCAATTACCGTGTACTTCTTACGGCAATTCTGCTTGCAAGCACCCCTATTGGCCGAAGAATTATGGGAATGTAGGCTCAGGTAACATTTACCGGAAACCGCCATGCACAAAGCACCATGACCAAATACCTCAACTTCAACCAAATTGCCAGAAGGTCCTTTTACCCCTTCCTTTTGTATTTGATCAGAAATATTCTTGATTTGACGTAAGCTCAATTCACGGCTTAAAACCACGGTATCTGCAAAAAGCGAATAAAACTTTACGGCCTCGATATTGGTGATATTTATTTGTGTAGAAATATGCACCTCCATATTAATTTGCCTTGCATAAGCGATAACCGCTTGGTCCATGGCAATTACAGCCGTAATTCCTACTTCTTTGGCTGTATCCAAAACCGTCTTGATTACTGACAAGTCATGATCGTAAATGATTGTATTTAAGGTAAGGTAGGTTCGAATGCTTTTTATATTACATCGCCTTGTAATCTCAGGCAAATCTTCCAAGGTAAAGTTAATACTTGCCCTTGCCCGCATGTTAAGTTGCTCGACACCAAAGTATACTGAATCCGCGCCATTAACAATAGCCGCTTGTAGGGACTCGAAATTCCCTGCTGGTGCCATAAGTTCAATCTGGCTATTTCTTGTCATAAATACAAGCACTTTAATTTAGGACCTCAAAGATACGTTTTATCGTAAAATTAGCATCTAACCCATGGCCATATGTGTTGGCGATTTAAAATTTGGATGTAGTGCATAAAAAAGAGTCTTGAAATTTCAAGACTCTTAATTGGTCACTCCATTTTTTCTTTTTCATAGCATTCTTATAAAATGCAAAAAAGGGAAATGACCACCGATGCCCATTGTCCTAAAACAAATGGTTTATATATAGAGTTAGTATATACTGTTTTAAGTAAGATGTAGTATTTATTAAAAGGTTGCGTTTGGACATAGGCAATCATCCAAAACTGTGTATAAAATAATTTGGAGTGATGGTTTTATGAAAAAAGAAGTAGTAAATTAGCGTTCCTAATTTTATACAAAATGAGTACCGAAAAAGAAGCAAAATTAAAAGCATTAAAACTAACCTTAGATAAACTGGACAAGACTTATGGTAAAGGTGCCGTAATGAAAATGGGGGATAGTATTGTTGAAGATGTTGAAGTGATACCATCAGGGTCTTTAGGCCTTGACATTGCCCTTGGAGTGGGTGGTTACCCTAGAGGAAGGGTTATTGAAATATATGGTCCGGAATCATCAGGTAAAACAACATTGACCCTACATGCCATAGCCGAAGCACAAAAAAATGGGGGAATCGCAGCTTTTATTGATGCAGAACATGCCTTCGACCGTTTTTATGCTGAAAAATTAGGGATAGATATAGATAACTTAATCATTTCCCAACCAGATAATGGTGAACAGGCCTTGGAAATTACCGATAATTTAATCCGCTCGGGAGCTATCGATATTGTAGTTATCGATTCTGTTGCCGCTTTAACGCCTAAAAGCGAGATTGAAGGTGAAATGGGAGATTCTAAAATGGGCCTACATGCACGATTAATGTCCCAAGCCCTTCGAAAGTTGACGGGGTCAATCAGTAAAACCAATTGCACTGTTATCTTCATTAACCAATTAAGGGAGAAAATCGGGGTCATGTTCGGTAATCCTGAAACTACTACTGGTGGTAACGCCTTAAAGTTCTACGCTTCGGTACGATTGGATATTCGTCGTTCAACACAGATCAAAGATACAGATGGGGCTGTTCAAGGTAACAAAACAAGGGTAAAAGTTGTAAAAAACAAAGTTGCCCCACCATTTAGATTGGCAGAATTCGATATTATGTATGGCGAAGGTATTTCCAAAATCGGGGAAATCATTGACTTGGGTGTGGAATACGAAATCATTAAGAAAAGTGGTTCTTGGTTCAGTTATGGCGATACCAAACTAGGTCAGGGACGGGATGCGGTAAAGGCGCTTTTAAATGACAACCCTGAATTATATGAAGAATTAGAGGCTAAAATACGTGAGGCTATTAAAGCCATCAAATAGACAACATTTCTTTAATGGTTAATAAATAGGCGCCTTGAAGGCGCCTATTCTATTTATTTTCGGCTAATTACAACCATACATTATAGTTACATTCAGATGCAAAACAACTTTTCTTGTACCTTAACGCCAATAAACGCAACCATAATCAAATAATTTCATCTTAGAAATAAATTATTAGCTTATGAAAAGGATGTTTTTGGTACTATGTGCCTTGTTGGTATCCCTAACTTTTACTTCTTGTGATTTGACAGATGATGGCCCAAACTTTCATTTTGTGCCGCTTCGGATAGAAAGTGTTGAGATTCCAGAATCGTTTGACCTTAATGAAACTTATGAAATTAGATTAAACTATATAATCCCAGATGGTTGTACTTATTATGAAGGTGTCGATGTGGTTAAGAATGAAATTACTACCCGAAAGGTTGTTGCCGTAGGAGCACAAAGAACAGATCAAGAGGAATGTACAGAAGTTATTCGAGAGGAAGTGGCTTCATTCAACTTTGTTGTACTTCACAACCAACCCTATTTGTTTAGATTTTATCAAGGAGAAGATATGAATGGGGAACAACAGTTTTTAGAGGTTGAAGTTCCGGTGAACTGAACCATCACAATAACCTAACCAATATTTTGAGTCTAAAAGAACTCATAGATAAGTGTAAAAAAGGCGATAGAAAGGCACAAGAGCAGTTATATAGGCAATATTCTAATATACTGTTCGGTATCTGTCTAAAATATTCGCGCAATAAAACTGAGGCTGAAGATAGTCTACATGATAGCTTCATGACCATATTTGAGAAGATAGGCCAATATAAATCAAAAGGCTCCTTTGAAGGATGGATCAAAAGAATCACCATCAATACTGTCTTACAGAAATATAGAAAAGAAGAATACCTAAAAGTAGTTTCTGACAATTTAGAAGAAGAGGTCGAAGTAGAATCAGTGTATACTGACATTGGACTTCAGACACTTTTAAAATACATTCAAGAATTACCAAATAAATACAGAATGACCTTTAATTTATATGTGTTGGATGGTTATTCGCATAAAGAAATAAGTTCAATGCTAGGCACATCGCCTGGCACTTCAAAATCGAATCTTGCACGAGCCAGAATGATTTTGAAGGAAAAAATACAAAACAAGACCACCAAAGCAATAATTGGCATTTTAATTATGGCTTTAGGAAGAAACATGTGAGTGCAAATGAAATACTCACAACAGAATCAAAAAACATGAACATTGCTTAACGATTAGCAAAATGAGTAAAAAAAACCTAGACAAAATATTCCAAGAGAAATTCTCGGATTTTTCAGACATCCCTACAGAAAAAGTCTGGAAATCAATAGAAACCTCTTTGAATAAAAAGAAGAAAAACCGGATGGTTATCCCCTTTTGGTGGAAACTTGGCGGTATTGCCGCAGCACTGGCAATTGGTTTGTTTTTTATCAATCCTTTCAAAGATGATGGTAATGAAACCAACACTATAGTTACAGACATAGAAAACGTGAAAGACAAACAGCTTGAAGAAGTAAACGCTGTTGATCAAACACCTAATGACGTAACGCCACAAGTGGTTGAAAGTGGAGCATCAGATAACAGTACATTGATTGATTTAGACATTGATCAAAAGAAAAAGTCTGATTCCAAAAAAACCTTTGATGCCAGTGCTACCATGGTAGCGCATGATAAATCACAAAAATCAGGAGACGAACAAAAGTCAACTAATTCAAAAATTGCGATAGCGAAGAACGAGGCTGCCACTGAAAAGAGTAATGACATTATGAAAGATGTTATTTCGAATGGGAAGGAAAGTGCCATAGCCATTAATGAACCTCAAGAAGCAGAATATATTTCTCCTGTCAATATTGAGAATGAAAAGAGTACAAAGGCTAATACCAGTTCTAAAGGAAATACGGAAGAAGTAGTGGCCCAAATGAATCCTAAAGACCCAGTCAAGGAAATTGAAGCAGGCAAAAAATCGATCTACGATGAAATTGCGACACAAGAAGAAGCAATAGAGGTCGCAGAAACTACGGGAAGTAAATGGTCGGCTGGCCCAATTATAGCGCCTGTTTATTTCGATGCCATTGGAGAGGGCTCACCTGTGCATTCGATATTTGTCCCCAATTCAAAATCAGGTGATGTTAATCTAAGTTATGGTCTGGCCGTTTCTTATGAAATAAGTAAAAAACTTTCCATAAAAACAGGTGTTCATAAAGTCGACTATGGCTATAATACAAATGATGTGGAATTTTCAGCATCTTTAGAAGGTTTCGGCGGTGGTCAAATTGAAAATATTGATTATAGTCTAGCTTCAAGAAATATTGTTGTTGAAAGTAAGGCTACTAACAAGACCTCCTTTTCAGAGAATAAGGCATTGGATGCTGCAGCCCAGGATCCATCATTAATTGGGGTAATGGCGCAACAGTTTGGTTACTTAGAAATTCCTTTGGAATTGAATTATACCTTAGTTGATAGCAAATTCGGAGTTAACCTGATCGGCGGATTAAGTTCACTGTTTTTGGTTGATAATATGGTTACCCTTACTTCTGGTGAACTAATCACTGAAATGGGTGAGGCCAATAACGTGAATAATGTAAACTTTAGTACCAATATAGGATTTGGGGTTAATTATAAGTTCTCTCCAAAACTACAATTGAATATAGAACCCGTATTTAAATATCAATTAAATACATTTTCTGATACCGCTGGTGATTTTCAGCCATTTACCATTGGTGTTTATAGTGGGCTTAATTTTAAGTTTTAAAGAAATTGGTTAGGTAGGTCATTGTTGGTAGCAATGCCTTTTAAAGCCTTGAAGATCTCTCTTCAGGGCTTTACTTTGTTTAGGATTGGGCCATTAATTCCTTTAAAATCACATTTCGCACTTCTTCTCGCAATGTAGTTTTGTCCCCATCTTCCAAAATTGCAGTTTTAAAAAAGGAATGCACTTTAGCCCGAATCAAACCTGGACTTCCGCTTAAAAAAGTGAAGGAAAATCGTTTTTTATTGTCATAAAATGTCATGGGCACGACAGGGATATTATGTGCTATGGCCATTTTAAAAGCCCCGTCCTTAAAATCATCCAATAAAACCTCTTCTTCGGGTACGCCTCCTTCAGGAAAAATGCAGATACTTAATCCTTGGTCAATTCGTCGTTGGGCCCTACGATAAACACCAATCCTGCTACGACTATCTTCCCTATCTACCATGATGCAAACGCGTTTAAAGAAAAAACCAAATAAAGGAATTTTTACAAGTTCTTTTTTTCCAACAAAAACAAATGGGTTTTTACTTATACGAAGCATCAACATGATATCAAGCATACTGGTATGATTGGCAACCAACATATAGCTCTTGCCTTTTACCAGTTTTTCTTCCCAAAAGATTTTTTGTGGACAGCCCATACCCAATAATATGGGCCTTGCCCATAAATTTCTAGCCAACCAGAAAAATTGGGGATACCATTTTTCCGATAATGTTGAAATAACCAAAAAAGGAAAGAAAATGATTATCGGTAATGCGACCATTACATAAAACCAAATGCGATATAAAAAGTGTCCTATGTTTTGAGCTGTTGTTCGCATTGATCAAAAATAACAATTTGATGTTGTTATTTACGATTTGTTTTACCTTTGTGCTTCTTTGAAACCAATTGAATGGCAAGAATACTTACAGGCATACAAAGCACCGGCGTTCCCCACTTAGGAAATATCTTGGGCGCTATTGCACCGGCAATTAAAATGGCACAGGACCCCAAAAACGAATCATTCCTATTTATTGCGGATATGCATTCATTGACCCAAATAAAAAATGGGGGTGAATTAAGAAACAATACCTATGCGACTGCAGCTACTTGGCTTGCCTTTGGGTTGGATATTGAAAAAACTGTTTTTTATAGACAAAGCGACGTGCCGCAGGTGACCGAACTGGCTTGGTACCTCAGCTGCTTTTTCCCGTATCAAAGGCTTACCCTTGCCCATTCTTTTAAAGATAAGGCAGATAGATTGGAAGATGTAAATGCAGGATTGTTCAATTACCCTATGCTCATGGCAGCAGATATCTTATTATATGATGCTAATATCGTTCCTGTTGGTAAAGACCAATTACAGCATATTGAGATGACAAGGGATGTTGCCTCTCGTTTTCATGCCCAATTGGGAGAGACTTTTGTAGTACCGGAAGGAAAAGTACATGAAGACACTATGTATATTCCTGGAACTGATGGACAGAAAATGAGTAAAAGCAAAGGTAACCTCATTAATATCTTTCAGCCCGATAAAAAATTACGCAAACAGATAATGGGAATCAAAACGGATAGTACGCCCATGGAAGATCCTAAAGACCCAGACACTGATAATGTGTTTGCACTTTATAAGATTCTTGCAAACCCTGAACAAATTGCTGAAATGAGGTCTAATTACGAGGGTGGTAATTATGGCTATGGCCATGCAAAACAGGCCTTATATGATATTATTTTGGAAAAGTTCAACCCTGCTCGTGAACGGTTCGATTATTACATGAACCACCTTGATGAAATCGATAATGCGCTTGAAATCGGTGCCGAAAAAGCCAAAAAAGTAGCTAATGACGTACTGAATAGGGTTAGGAGAAAGGTTGGGTACTAATTAGGAGAAACAATCCAAAGATCAAATAATTGATATCCGAGTTGGTCTTCATAATAGATTGACATGTTTAGTTTTACATAACTGGATGTTTTCTCAATTATATCAATCTGGACACTATTGCCCATGAACACTAATTATTGGCTCTCCATCTCCTAAGAATAAGCGGAGAAAGCTTTAGCGGAACTCGTCCCGCTTTAAGCGGGATGGCAAAGTTTCGACACTGGTTTTCAGACTTTGGAGGAAAAATTCCTAATGGAGAAGTGACCTTTCTTTGATTCGTTTCTTTGGTCAAGCAAAGAAAAGAATGTGCTAATAAAACTTCAAAGTATAATCTACTTTTCTTTTTTGCATCGCCCAAAAAAGAAAGAAAAAACGCTAGACTTATT
>CBDUKE010000096.1:0-11529 GCA_965367725.1 uncultured Maribacter sp.
GGTATTAGCTGATCTCGAAGACTCACTAAGTATGTCGTTTTGTACGTTTCGCTATTGGCTTTGATAAGATTTAAAAGACCTTCCATTTGAACATTAGGGGATGATTCTATCTGTGACTGAACTTCGAATTGCCTCAGTGCTTTTGCCAGTTCATCTTCATCAACGGGTTTCAATAAATAATCTATGCTATTCACCTTGAAAGCCTTTAGAGCGTATTGGTCGTAGGCAGTAGTGAAAATAACTGGTTTGGTTATTTTTACTTGATCAAATATCTCAAAAGAAAGTCCATCAGCTAAATGAATGTCCATAAACACCAATTCGGCATCAGTTGGTACAGCAAAGTATTCAACAGAAGTTCTCACAGAATCCAAAACTGCCATAACCTCAATGTCTGGATTAATTCGATTGAGCATATAAACCAGGTTTTCGCTGGCAGCAAGCTCATCTTCGATAATAACTATTTTCATTCTCCTGATTTTAAAGGTAGTTTAACGCTGAATTTATTATCATTTTTTGTAATGGTAATATTTTGCTTTGCAATTAAATAATATCTTTTATCCAGGTTTACCAGTCCATTTCCTGTGCCTTCAGCCATTACCGTTCTGGGTTGCAATATATTTTCAACATAGATGAATCCATCCTTATAAAATATTTTAACGGTCAACGGATTGGTTTCTGATATCTCATTATGTTTTACTGCGTTTTCAACTAGTAACTGTAACGCCAAAGGTGGAATTTCCTTCTCATGGTATTTTTTATCAATTTCAATTTCAATGGTAAAGCGATCTCTATATCTGGTTTTGATCAAATAGGAATAACTCTCTAAAAATTTTAGCTCTTCTTTTAATGATACCAAGTCCCTGTCCCCACTCTGCAATATATAGCGATACATGAACGAAAGTTTTTTCACAAACTGTGTCGCTTTTTCATTATCCCTTATTAAACAGGTAAGTGAATTTAATGAGTTGAACAGAAAATGAGGGTCTATTTGATTTTTTAAGGCTGCTAATTCAGTTTGGAGGTTCTGTTGTTTTAACCGTTCATTTTCAATTAAACTGACTTGTGATACCATTTGAAGTCTAAGTATTCTAGATACAAAAAGCAGAATAATAAATAAGACGGTGAGGACAAATAATACAAACCCTTTTTCTTCCTTGGGCAATGGATGGCCAATAACAAGTGTTAGAATAAAATCAAGTAATGGCGCCCCAATTAAAAGAATAGCAAGATTCAAAATAACTACGGCACCTACCCTTATCGTTTTTTTATATTTTGTAAATAAATACCCCCAGTTGGAATTTAATTGTAAAATGAGCCATGAAAATAGAAAGAAAAAAATAAGCTTAATCAAAAAATCAAGCATCCAATCCATGGAGAAATCCATATCACCTACAAGGACTTTGTTATAGATATATATGGTTTTGGGTAGCGAAACCAATACGGCAAAAACTAAAGAAACCTTTACTAATTGGGAACGTTTTACTTTAACTTGTCTTAACATGATAATACTTATTGGTTAGGCTCGGAACCTATTTCACAAATTTACACGAATTTCTTTGGCAAAATAATTTTATAAAAAGGGCTATATAACTAAGCCCTATCAGTAAAGACAGGGCTTGGCAGGTATCTCAAATCAATTATTTAAATACTATAAGCATTAAAGCCTTTAGGAAGGTAAGTGCTGGTATCAAATCCCAACTCAATCTCCTCTTCAATTTCAATGTAAATGATTTCGTCTAAATTGACTTCTAATTCTGAATAGGCATTGAATCCCTTTGGAAGATATAGGTTAGTATCGAATCCTAGAACTATTTCCTCTTCATCTTCGATATATACAATATCATCTAAATTGAATGCTGCTGAATAGGCGTTAAAACCTTCAGGTAGATAGTCTTTGGTATCAAATCCCAATTCAACTTCTTCAACTTCCTCAATATAAACAATATCTTCTATTTTTAATTCTGGTTTTGCATAAGGATTAAAGTCTTTAGGCAGGTATTCTTTGGTATCAAATCCTAAAACAATTTCCTTTTCGATTTCTTCATATTTGATTTCGGAAAGATCAAATTCCATTCCTTCATAGGCATTGAATCCAATTGGCAAATATTCTGAAGTGTCAAATCCTAAAACTATTTTCTCATCTTCTTCAATATAAGCTAGATCTTCTAACATACAGAAATCGGTACCTAAAATTAGGTACGGGTCATTTTCATAATTGCTGTAAGTAGTTACATAACTGTTTGATTTGTCTTTATTATCATCGGCCAAATGGTTTGTTCCAATAAATGCCAAAATGAGGGTCATTATCCCAGTTCCTAATAAAATTGTTGCTTTTCCCATGATTTACGTTTTTAGTTGTATTGTATTTTTTACTAATTTCTTTTTATTTACAGTACAAATGTAGGTTGGAGGAGGAGGGTAAATGCGTTCAATTTAACTGAACTGTCTTAATTTAGAGGTGAAACGACTTTTTTGACAAGTGAATTATTCTTTGATTCTTTGAAATTGGGGATAATCGAATTAAATAGCTTGTCATCCAATATAGTTTTGTGGTATGAATATTGTTCTTACCATTGAAAAGACAAAAAAAATCCAAGAAATGTTTTTTTGTCGTTATTAGAAACTATGTCTCGTAAAAAAGAATATCAAGAAAACCTTGTTGTCGAAAAAGCCATGCAAACTTTTTGGGCCAATGGGTTCGAAAGTACATCATTACGTATGCTTGAAAAAGATATGGGCATCAACCAATTCTCTATATATTCCAGTTTTGGAAGTAAAAAAGGGCTTTTCGTGGAGGTACTCAAGAAATACAAGAGTTATGTTCAAGCAACATTCTTAAAAAAAGTATTGAATTCCAAGGGACATTTAGATGACTTATATTCTTTTTTCAAGGCTTATGGCCATGGGATACAATCGGGTCAAAACCCCTACGGTTGTTTAATGATCAATACCGGGATGGAAGTAGGTGAAAAGGATCCTGATATTACTTTTGAACTTGATTCCCATTTCGCCTTTTTAAGGGAGACTTTTTATATTTTGCTTGAAAAAATAAAATTCAATGAAGAATTGCCGATAAAGTTTGATAGCTCAAAATACGCGTCCTATTTATTGGCTAGTCTACAAGGTCTTTCTTTATTCGCCAAGTTTCATAGCCAAAAAGAGGTAGATGACTATATTGATACGGTAATGGATAGTTTAATATAGTAGTATGGAATTTTATTGGGATTGAGATATTTAATCCCTTCCCCTTGATTTATTTCGATTGCTGTTGCCTTGATAGCCACTGCTTTTTCCTCTATAATTCGAGTTTCTGGATCGGTTTCGATTTTGGGATTGATTCGGGTTTTTATGTTTTTGGGGACCTTGATTCCTTTGGGATCTACTTTCTTCTTGAATTTCTTCCAAAAAGGGATGTTCAAGCATTCGAGGCACTTCTTGCTTTATAAGTTTTTCAATATCCCTCAAATAGGGGCGTTCATCCCGATCACAGAAAGAAATGGCAATACCGCTGGCACTTGCTCGTCCCGTTCTGCCTATACGGTGTACGTAAGTTTCAGGAACATTGGGTAAATCAAAATTTACGACCAACGAAAGACTATCCACATCAATACCTCGAGCGGCAATATCAGTGGCGATCAGCACTTTGAGCTTTCCGTCCTTAAAATCGCCAAGCGCTTTTTGTCTTGCCGTTTGCGATTTATTCCCGTGGATTGCTCCAGAGGCTATGCCTGCCTGCCCTAATTTTTTTACGATTTTATTCGCTCCATGTTTCGTGCGTGAAAAAACCAAAGCTGAACTGTCAGGTTGTTCTTGAAGTAGATGTACCAATAAGTTTACCTTATTTCCTTTGCTTACAAAATAGACCAATTGTTCTACCTTTTCCGCTGTGGCTTGCTCAGGTTTCACAGTTACCCGTTCAAAATCACCAAGGATCTTTCGTGAGAGTTCTACAATATCCTTGGGCATTGTAGCTGAAAAAAACAGGGATTGTCTTTTTTGGGGAAGTTTGGCAATGATTTTTTTGATATCATGAATAAAACCCATATCCAACATATGGTCAGCTTCATCCAAAACTGCAAATTCAACATCCTTTAATGAAATATATCCTTGATTCATCAAATCCAACAAACGGCCAGGTGTTGCTATCAATACGTCAACTCCGTTTCGTAATGCTTGGGTTTGTTTACCCTGTTTCACACCGCCAAAAATTACAGTGTTCTTTATTCCGGTAAATTTTCCATAAGCAGTAAAGCTTTCCCCAATTTGTATGGCCAACTCGCGCGTTGGTGTAACAACGAGCGCTTTGATTTTACGGGAATGCCCATGTGACTGCTGGTCATTATATATGTGTTGTATTATAGGAACAGCAAATGCAGCTGTTTTTCCTGTACCCGTCTGGGCAACACCCAAAAGGTCTTTTCCGCCCAATAGAATTGGTACTGCCTGCTCTTGGATTGGTGTGGGATGGGTATATCCTTCTAGCTCAAGGGCCCTAAGGATGGGTTCTATAATTCCTAAATCTTTGAATGTCATGTATCGTGAAGAATAAGCGGCAAAGGTAACGGAATAGTTCGGATAATGATTAGAACATAAAATATGTGCTTAAAGTCCGTTTATTGCAGCTTCTGCACAACGCTCACCATCCATAGCTGCAGAAACGATACCTCCGGCATATCCACCACCTTCCCCGCAAGGAAAAAGTCCCCCAATTTCTATATGTTCCAAATTTTCATTTCTGGGAATGGTTACGGGGGAAGAAGTTCTTGATTCTACACCAACAATATTGGCCTCTGCCGTGTAATAACCGTGCATTTTTTTACCAAATTCCGAAAATCCAGCTCGTAGCCGACTACCAATTAATTTAGGTAAGAGCGAATGTAAGGGTGCGGACTTTAATCCTGGTTGATAGGAAGTCGGGTTTAGGTCTGCAGAAAGGTTCCCTTCGACAAAATCTGTAAGCCTTTGTGCTGGTGCAACTTGGGAACGGCCACCTGCAGTAAAAGCCAAACGCTCCAGCGCCTTTTGGTATTCCAAACCTTTTAGGACTCCGAATTTTTCATATTTGGGGATATCCTCATCCACATTTATTTCTACGACGATACCCGAATTTGCAAATAAATTGTTTCGCTTTGATGGGGACATGCCGTTTACGACAACTTCCCCTGGGGCAGTAGCTGCTGGGACGATAAAACCGCCTGGACACATGCAAAAGGAATAAACGCCTCTATTCTTCACCTGTTGTACCAAACTGTAAGAGGCAGCTGGCAACAATTCATTGCGATCTCCTTTGCAATGATATTGGATGGAGTCTATGATTTGTTGTGGATGCTCTACCCGAACTCCCATAGCGAAAGATTTCGCCTTTAAAGCGACCTTTTTATTATTTAGTAAATAAAATATATCCCTAGCGGAGTGCCCAGTAGCAAGTATCACCCGACTCACCTTCATTTCTTGACCATTTTGAAGTATAAGGGCCTGCAACTTGTTATTTCTGATTATAAAATCGGTAACACGGGTTTCAAAGTGTATTTCACCTCCGTATTTTAAAATAGTTTCGCGAATATTTTGAACTATTTTCGGTAGTTTATTGGTGCCGATATGCGGATGTGCATCTACTAGAATTTGGTTTGTGGCACCGTGGTGCACCAGACTTTCAAAAATACGGCGTACATCGCCGCGTTTTAGACTTCGGGTATATAGCTTCCCATCAGAATAGGTGCCCGCACCCCCTTCTCCAAAACAATAATTGGAATCTTCGTTAACAATATGGTCTTGATTTATGGCCTTTAAATCGCGTCTACGTTCCTGAACCTTTTTTCCACGTTCCAATACCACAGGTTTATAACCTAATTCAAGGCACCTAAGCGCAGCCCACATGCCTGCAGGGCCAAACCCGACTATATGTATCTCTTTCGCTTTGGAAACATCTTTATAATCAAAAGAATAAGCAGGTTCGTCATTCGGTTTTTCCCGAATGTAAACCTTCATTTTATAATTGAAATAAATGGCGGGTTTACGTGCATCTATCGATTTTCGTAAAACTTTTATGACAAGATTATTTTCAGGTTCACCCAGATACTTGGCAACTTTTTTTAGAAGGATGTCCTTTTGGGATTCTTCCTTCAAGGATACCCTTAATTGAATTTGTCTGACCATGGGGCAAAATTACCTTAAAATAAATGAAGAATTCAATGGGAATAACAACCCATCCGCTAAAAACTACAATTGGGTATTTCTTTTTTAGATGTAGCCTGGGATTACTGCAAATTTGGGCATCAAATAAATAAAACAGATAAACCATGAAAAAAGTAATCACATTAGCACTATTATTTATCGGAACAATGGCTTTCGCTCAAGATAAATATACCGCTGGCATGCAAAAAGCATTTCAACTATGGGGAGAAGGCGAAATAGCTGAAGCATCAAATTTGTTCGAACGAATTTCAGCTGCGGAATTGGATAATTGGCTACCTGCTTATTATGCTTCCCAAGTAAATACAGTGGCATCTTTTGGAGAACGGGATAAGGAAAAGCTAAGCCAGCAACTGGAAAAAGCACAGGAATATGTTGACCTGGCCATGGCAGTTTCTCCAAATAATCCTGAGATCCTCATACAACAAGCCCTGATTCACACGGCATGGGTGGCCTACGATGGGGCTACTTATGGCATGACACTTTCTGGTAAAGTAGCTGCATTATACCAAAAAGCATTGCAATTGGCTCCCAATAATCCGAGGGTTGTTTTTTCGAAGGCAGAATGGGATATGGGCTCGGCTCGATTCTTTGGACAGGATACGACACCATATTGTAAGGATGTAGAATATGCCTTGGAACTTTTTGCTAACTTTAAACCGGAGTCTGAATTTCATCCTAATTGGGGAAAAGAAAGAGCTGAAGAAATACACAAGAATTGTAAATAAGAACAATTAATTAATGAAACGATTTATTAATCATCTGATAAGAGCAATTCAAATAGGTACTGTAATCTATTTCATTCTTCTTGCTATATACTTTTTTATGGGCAAGTTTGATGATGGTTTTAATTATCAAGTTGCATGGACCGAATATTATCAAAATATGATATTCGCGGTGATCTTATATTTGGTCAATGCCTATTGGATCGAATATCTTATTGTAACCTATAAGCATGACCTTTTTTCTTTAAAAAGATTCACCATTGGTATTTCGGGGAATATTCTAGTTTCAATATTGGGTATTTTCCTTTCACGTATTGTGCTTCTTGTTGTATTGGAAAAAATGCCCCTAATAGAGTTTCTGACCAATGAAAGACCGGGATTTTACCAGTCTTCATTGATTATTGCAATAATCATTTCTCTTATATTTTATGCCATTTGGTATTATAAATACCGCCAGGAGACCAAGGTTAAAGAGCAAAAAATAATTGCTGGCACGGCTTCGGCCAAGTTTGACGCCCTTAAAAATCAATTGGATCCCCATTTTCTCTTTAATAGTTTAAATGTATTGACCAGTTTGATAGAGGAGGATCCATATCAGGCCCAGAAGTTCACAACTTCACTGTCTAAAGTATATAGATATGTTTTGGAACAGAAGAACAAGGATTTGGTTTCTGTAGATGAAGAGTTTCAATTTGCCAAAACATATGTAAAACTATTGAAGATGCGCTTTGAGGATAGTATTCATTTAGAAATACCGGAGCATAGCAGTAATCCTGAAGCCAAAATTGTTCCATTGTCATTGCAGTTATTGCTCGAAAACGCAGTAAAACATAATGTGGTTACTTCCGCTAAACCCTTGTATATTAGGGTTTATGAAAAGGACGGAATGCTTATTGTCGAGAACAACCTACAAGCAAAACAGGTAATGAAAAAGAGTAGTGGGGTTGGACTCCAGAATATTCAGCAACGCTACGGAATATTAACAGATAGGCAAGTAGAGATTACAAAATCAGATAAAGATTTCAGTGTAAAGCTACCCTTGCTCACAAAACAAGTTACAGTAATGGAAACACAACAAACATATATAGACGACAAACGATATGAGAAGGCAAAAGAGCATGTAGAACAGCTTAAAGGGTTTTATGGTAACCTTTTGGCATATTGTATCGTAATACCTTGCTTGGCAATTCTTAATTACAATACGACCAGTTTCCCCTGGATTATTTTCCCAACTATAGGATGGGGATTTGGTGTCACTGTTCACGGAATGGAAGTATTTGGTTACAACCCATTATGGGGAAAAAGCTGGGAAGAACGTAAAATCAGGAATTTCATGGATGATGATCAGTTCTAGCTTCGGCTGCGCTGAGCTGCCAGGTGAATTGGTATGCGATCTCAACTTGGGAGGCTGAGGGGAGCCATAGCCACAATCCATCCCTGAAAAACTACAATTGGGTAAGGATCATTTAGTTTAGGACAAACCTAATCATACTTTTGGATTATCAATTAAATAGTAATTCAAACAAACCAACAAGAAAATGGAAACTTCAGAAAAAGAAAAAAAATATTATAAGGCAAAGGAAAGAGTTGAATCTATTAAGAAATTTTATACCAGTTTATTATCCTATGTTTTCTTTATAGCCCTTTTGGCAGGAATCAATTATTGGACCGATGAGTGGAGGTATCCATGGTTCCTTTGGGCTGCTTTCGGCTGGGGTATTGGTTTGGTTTTTCAGGCCATTAAGACATTTAGCATAAACCCTTTTTTCGGAAGAGATTGGGAAGATCGTAAAATCAAGGAATATATGGAGGAAGATGAAAAACAAAATAGATGGAAGTAATGGACAATAATGGCAGAAACAAATTGGAAAAGGCCAAGAAACGGGTTAAAGAACTCAAGGGTTTTTATATACACCTGACCATTTATATACTTGTAAACACTTTTATTTCAACCATAAAGATAGTTGTGGATTTAGGTGAGGGTGCAAGTTTTAACGAGGCATTTTTTAATTTCGGAATTTTCGCAGTGTGGTTTTTCTGGGGCATTGGTCTCTTTTTTCATGGCCTAAAGGTCTTTTCGAATAATGTTTTTTTTGGGAAAGATTGGGAGGAAAAACAGATTCAGAAGTACATGGATAAGGATAAGAAGGAAGCTGAAAAATATAGATAATGAAAGAAAGTAATAAAGAGGTAGTTTTGTATAACAAGGCTAAGAGTAGGGTAGAAAGGATTAAAAAGTTTTATAGGCACTTGAGTGTATATGTTGTAATCAACATCATTCTTTTGGGAGTAAAAGTCTCTTTGTACGATCAATTGGGCGGTCAAGAGGTTGCTGATCATGGGTTTCAAAACTGGTATAGCCTTAATTTGTTTATTACGCCCTTATTATGGGGGTTGGGTTTAGCGATTCACGGGCTAGTAGCATTCAAATACCTTAGTTTCACCAAAAAGGGCCTTACTCCTGGTTTTATTAAAAAATGGGAGGAAAGACAACTTCAAAAATTTATTGAAAAGGATAAAGAGTAATAGTAGCACTAGTAACAATTAATGTAATCAAAGAAGTGTAGATTGATGAATGTTATAATTATTGAAGATGAAAAACCGGCTGCAAGAAGACTTAGCCGATTGTTGACAGATTTGAATGTCGAAGTGTCCACCATGTTGCATTCAGTTGAAGAATCAATAGAATGGTTTCAGAACAATGAGCACCCTGATCTTATTTTTTTGGATATTCAACTATCAGACGGACTTTCATTTGAGATTTTCGATGCTGTTGAGGTACTAAGTGCCATAATTTTTACAACTGCATATGATGAGTATGCCCTTCAAGCTTTCAAATTGAACAGTATTGACTATTTGTTAAAACCAATTGATGATGAGGAATTGGAAAGTGCTGTAAAAAAATTCAAAGCACTAAAACCTGCTTCACAAAAAATCTCATTGGATTTTGAGGACATAAAAAAGTTATTGGTAAACCCCATTGAACGAGAATACAAAAAAAGATTTACGACTAGGGTAGGGCAACATTTGAAAATCATCAATGCCGATGAGGTCGAATGTTTTTACAGTGAAAATAAAGGAACTTATGCGGCGACTTCCGAGGGAAGAAATTATCTTCTGGACACCACCTTGGAAAATTTGGAAAACGAACTTGAACCGAAAATATTTTTTCGTGTGAGCAGAAAGTATTATGTGAATATCAACCATATCCAAGACATCATTTCTTACACAAATTCACGCCTAAAAATCAAATTAAATCGCTATATTGAACAAGAAATCATTGTGAGTAGGGAACGGGTACGTGACTTTAAGTTATGGTTGGAGTAAAACTATTTAAAGAATTGATAAATAGAAGGTTAATATCAAGTATAGATTTTTCTTATAATACAAATTAATAGGAAATTACTTACTTTTATCCACGCGATTGTCATCAAAGGAAGACGGTAATAATTTTGGGATCAACTTGATGAAAATCGGTAATAAAACGGCACCGCCTGGAAGCATGAAAATGGCGAGAGAAGGTATACTTTTAAAAATATCCAATAACTGACTTTGTACTTTTTTCTTCTCTGCTGGACTTAAATCCTTGACCGTTGATTTTGAAATCAATGCTACCAATTCCTTACTATCTGAAAGTTCTTTTTGTAACCTTTTACTATTTCGTATGATCAATTTTTTCACAACTTTAGACATGCTTTCATAGAACTTAAATGCCAAATTATGATCTTTAAGAAAAGGAATAATTTTAGAATTTTTTTCAAAAAAAGATGCAATTTCTTCCAAGGCCCTAGCTATTTCTTTTTCACTAAAGCCTAAATCCTTACCAATTCCATAGATGTATTGGGATTCTAAATAGTTAACTGATTGGTCTTCCCAAATGGTCAAGGAAGCAATATCCAAAAAATAGAGGTTCTCAGAAAGTGAAAAATTGTTTAATACTTTACCCCGATAACTTCCATCATAGGTTTGTGTAGTGCTATCTATATAGGTTAAGGATGCTTCGAACAGTTCTGCTAATTTATCATCATTTTTATTTTTCTCTTTTGAATTAAGTGAATGATAAATGATGTTCATGGCGATAAACTCCAAATTTTCTGCATATTCCTTTATAGCAGCATCATTCTTTAGATATCTTTTGAAAGCAAGTACATCTATATACAACAAGGAGTTTGTAATAATGCTATTAAAGGTCTTGCTAATTACATTATCTTCTAGGTATACCCTTGAATCCAATAGCTTCTCTAACTTATCAGATGTTTTTGTGCCCGTAAATAACTTGTTTAGAAATGAGATCTGATTAAAACCTAAATCCTGGTAAAACAGAAATACTTTATTCAAAAAGGCATCAAAGTCCGGATTTTTTTCTACAAACCTAAAAGTAAAATATAGCGCTGCCAGTAAATTGATTTTTGCTTTTTCATCTTCTGATAACCTATGTTCTGGGGTAATGAACCTTGGGATCTTGAGATTAATACCATAAACGAACCCTGTCTTCTTTAAACCACCATATAGGTCTGTAAAGTCTTTATAGCTGTCAACCTGGTCTTTGACCAAGTATCCAAATTTATCTATCCAGCCTGAGGTTGATGGGTTCATAGGTGGTTAATTAGAG
>CBDUKE010000097.1:0-11107 GCA_965367725.1 uncultured Maribacter sp.
GTTGATAAAATATATATTTTTTGTTTAATCAACCAAAAGATGTGCGACGGAAAATAAATTCTTTGGGATTTGGGAATTGTATTTTGGAAATTTAAAGAAACAGGTAGGGTTTTTTAATTTTGAATTGTTATTAAGATATAAAGCTAGAAATCATGCAAGAAAATTACTTGGCAAAATGGCTCAATAATGAACTCACTGAGACTGAGCTCGCAGAATTCAAGAATTCTGACGAGTATGCGTCTTATCAGCGAATTCTAGAGGCATCCAGTACTTTGGAAGCCCCTGATTTTGAGGTAGAAAATGCATTCGAAGCATTAAAAAATAAGCGAACACTACAAGAACCAAAAGTGGTTCAATTAAAACCTTTCAAAAGATTCTTACGCGTCGCAGCCGCTGTAACGATCATTATGGTAGGTTCCTATTTTTATTTGAACACTTTGAATGAAAATATTGCTACCCAATATGCTGAAAATAAAGAAGTAGTTCTCCCTGATACTTCAGAAATACTGTTGAATGCCGATTCTGAAATTTCATATAGCGAGAAAAAATGGGATAAAGAACGGAATGTAACCTTAGCGGGCGAAGCATTTTTTAAAGTTGCCAAAGGAAAACGTTTTACGGTGTCTACAGACCAAGGTATTGTGGCCGTATTAGGAACACAGTTCAATGTTGAAAATAGGAAAGGCTATTTTGAGGTAACTTGTTTTGAGGGATTGGTCAGTGTTACTTTCAATAATAAGGAAACCAAATTACCTGCCGGAACATCATTTATGGTAATTGATGGCAAAATAATTGAAGCCGAAAAACCAAAAACCAAAACGCCATCTTGGATGAACAATGAGAGTTCTTTTAAGAGCATTCCTTTAAAGTATGTTTTGGATGAGTTTCAAAGACAACATAATATTAAGGTTGAAACCCAAAATATTGATATTAATAAGTTATTTACAGGCACTTTTAGCAACACAAATACAGATTTAGCGTTACAGAGTATTAGTGTTCCTTCTCATATAAAGTTTAAATTAGAAGGTCAAAAAGTGTTGTTCTATGCTGAAAGCGCACCATAAGCACCTCTTATCTTTTTTCATCTTCTTGCTGTTATTGTCTGTTCCTAAAATAATAATGGCACAGGACGAGAATGCGCTTACCTCAAATCTAATCGACATACTTCATAATCTGGAAGTCAAATACGATATAAAATTCTCTTATGTTGATGAGGATATTGGAGGTATAGGAATCAGTATCCCTGATACTGAAAGTCTACAAGAGATACTTAATAGTATACAAAACCAAACCCAAGTAAAGATCAAAAAGTTAAATGAACGCTATTATACGGTGACCAATAGTACCACAGTTGATATCTGTGCAATTGTATTGGACAATTTTAAGGAAAATACGGTTACTGGTTCTACCGTTGAGGTATTTGAGACTGATGTTGCCACTATCACAGATATAAACGGCCATTTTATACTGCAGAATATTCCACGGAAGTCAATTATCCAAATAAAACATATTGGCTATAAGCCACTATTTATTTCGGCAGAAGAGCTGGTAAATCATAAGCCCTGTAAAATTTTGTTACTTGACTTAAGCTATGAACAATTGGATGAAGTAATCGTATATCAATTCTTAACTACGGGACTTGCCAAACAACTTGATGCTAGCATTCAGTTAACCCCAGAGGACTTTGGTATTCTACCAGGATTAATAGAGCCCGATGTATTACAGACCATACAGGCACTTCCAGGAATTAAAAGTATAGACGAAACCGTATCCAACATCAATATTCGAGGTGGCACCAATGATCAAAACCTCATACTTTGGGACGGAATTAAAATGTACCAATCCGGACACTTTTTCGGTCTTATTTCAGCATTCAATCCGTATTTAACAGATAAGGTTACACTAGTGAAAAATGGCACCAGTGCGCAATATGGGGACGGAGTTAGTGGTGTACTTGATATTGAGACCAAAAATGAAATTGCCGATGATTTTTTTGGAGGTGCAGGTTTTAATTTAATCAATGGTGATATTTATGGGCAAGTTCCTTTAGCAGATAATGCCGCATTTCAATTTTCGGGTAGACGATCTTTGACCGATTTCTTTAATACGCCTACCTACGATGAATTTTTTAAAAGAGCATTTCAAGATACTCAAATCAAAGGAAATACAGGCCAGTCAGATGATATACAACGAGATGAAAACTTCTATTTTTATGACTTTACGGCCAAAATTCTATATGATTTAAACGATGACCATAAAATCAGGGTCAGTTTTATCAACATCAACAATAATTTGGATTATACGGAAAAGAACCTTACTGCTTCGCGTGAAACCCAAAGTCGTTTAAACCAAACAAATCTTTCTTTTGGTGGAAGTTTGGAAAGCTATTGGAGTGATACTTTCTCAACAAAAATCAATAGCTATTACACACGCTATAATCTTGATTCAGAGAATACCACTTTAAATTCCCCACAAATACTGTCGCAAGAAAATGAAGTCATCGAAACGGCACTAAAGTTGAATACGAATTATAAACTGAATGAGACCATAAATTGGTTGAATGGCTACCAACTCAAAGAAACAGGGGTTTTCAACTTTTCAGAAGTAACCCAACCACCATACAGCAATAACATAAAAGGGGTCTTGCGAACACATTCCCTCTTTTCAGAATTGGAATATAAATCGCCCAACGAAAAACTTTTTGCCCGAGGTGGCGCCCGTGTAAATTATATCGAAAATCTAGATACTTTCAGTGAATATATTGTTGAACCTCGACTCAACGTCAATTATGAACTTTTCCAAGATCTTAAAATGGAGCTCCAGGGCGAGTTCAAAAACCAGACGACCCATCAAGTCGTTGATTTGGAACAGAATTTTTTGGGTATTGAAAAACGACGATGGTATATCGCAGACCCCGAAAACAGTATTTTGCCACTGCCGATAACAAAGAGCAAACAAGGTTCTTTGGGTCTTAATTATGACCATCCCAGTCTTTATGTTGGAGTTGAAGGATTTTATAAGGAAGTAAATGGTATTAGTGCACGAACGCAGGGCTTTCAAAGTAAAGGGCAGTTTAATGAGGAAATTGGAAATTATACGGTTAAAGGAGTTGAATTTTTAATCAACAAAAAAACAGCTGATTATAGTGCTTGGATCAGTTACACTTACAATACCAATAATTACACTTTTGAAGATATTGTACCCAAGACATTTCCCAATAATTTAGATGTTCGGCACACTGTCACTTTCGCTGGCAATTACACCTATGGTAATTTTAAAATAGGTGTTGGCTTGAATTATAGAACCGGAAAGCCATACACAAAGCCGGATGCCACCAATCCGGTTGATACTAATTTCTTTCCTAGTAGAATTACTTTTCAAGAACCAAATAGTAGTCGTTTGCCAGAATATCTGAGAGTGGATGCCTCTGCCATATATAATTTTGATCTGTCGCCAAGAATAAAAGCTACAGTAGGTGCATCAGTTTTGAATTTCACCAACCGAAAAAATATTCTCAATACCTATTTTAGGCTTACTGATAACGATGAGGTTGAAACTGTGGAAAGTGTTTCTTTAGGCCTTACCCCCAATTTTAGTTTCAGGATTAGGTTTTAACTACATGCGCTCTGGAACATGAATTCCCAATAATAAAAACGCGGATTGAATGATCTCCCCAACTTTCTTGGACAACTGCACTCGAAGTATTTTCTTTTGTTCGTTTGATTCACCTAAAATTGAAACCTGCTGATAAAATGAATTGAATTCCTTGACCAAGTCATACGTGTAATTCGCAATCAAGGCCGGACTAAAATTTTCAGCCGCCAATTGAATGGTCTCAGGGAACAATTGAATCTGTTTCAGTAATTCCTTTTCTTTTGGATGTAACACCGCTGTCACCTTGAGCGGAGTCGAAAGGTCAATACTTGTTTCATGCGCCTTTCGCAAAATAGATTGTATTCTAGCATAGGTATACTGAATAAATGGCCCAGTATTCCCTTGAAAATCCACTGACTCTTCAGGATTGAACAATATGCGTTTTTTAGGGTCTACCTTTAAAATATAATATTTTAAGGCACCTAGACCAATCATCTTATATAGTTCTTGTTTTTCGGAATCTGAATAATCCTCCAACTTGCCCAATTCCTGTGAAATTGTTGCTGCGGTCTGGGTCATATCATCCATAAGGTCATCTGCATCTACAACGGTACCTTCCCTACTCTTCATTTTTCCACTGGGTAGGTCTACCATTCCATAACTTAAATGATGTAAACTACTGGCCCATGAAAATCCAAGTTTTTTCAAAATCAAGAACAATACCTTAAAATGATAATCCTGTTCATTACCAACCGTATAGACCATCCCGTTGATATCAGGATAATCTTTTACCCGTTGTATGGCCGTACCTATATCTTGGGTCATGTAAACCGCTGTCCCGTCTGAGCGTAATACTATTTTCTCATCCAATCCGTCATCGGTTAAATCTATCCAAACACTGCCATCTTCCTTTTTATAGAATACCCCCTTATCCAGACCGTCTGCAACTACATCCTTTCCTAACAAATAGGTATCACTCTCAAAATACAGCTGGTCAAAATCAACGCCTAAATTTTTATAGGTCTCTTCAAAGCCTTTATAAACCCAACCATTCATGGTTCTCCATAAGTTCACAACTTCCTCATCACCAGCTTCCCATTTTCGGAGCATTTCTTGCGCTTCCAAAAGAATGGGCGCCTCTTTTTCGGCTACTTCCTTTGCTATGCCTTCAGAAATCAGAGTTGCTATTTCAGCCTTATAGACTTTGTCGAATGCCACATAATAATTACCTACCAACTTATCACCTTTCAATCCCGTGTTCTCAGGGGTTTCTCCTTCACCAAATCTTTGCCAAGCCAGCATACTCTTACAAATATGAATGCCCCTATCGTTTATTATTTGGGTCTTATAAACCTTTCTTCCTGAAGCTTTTAGTATTTCGGCCACTGAATACCCTAATAAGTTATTCCGTATATGACCCAAATGCAATGGTTTGTTCGTATTGGGTGAAGAATATTCAACCATAATAGCATCATCGCCAATATTGGTTTCATAACCAAAATTAGATGCGTTTTTTATAGCATTGAAAAATTCGATGTAGTATGAATCCTGAATGACAATATTCAAAAAACCTTTCACCACATTAAATCCTGAAACCTCTTCAACATGATCCTGCAGATATTGACCCACTTGCTTACCAATATGCTCAGGGTTGCCTTTTACAAAACGTAGCATAGGAAAAACAACAACCGTAATATCACCCTCAAAATCTTTTCTGGTGGGTTGAAATTCAACAGTAGGTAATTCCGCATTAAACAGCGTGGATATCGCCTGTTTCACCTTAGTTGTCAAGACTTCTTGAATATTCATTAATGCTGGTATTTTAAGCTGCAAAACTACACATTTTTTGTGCTTTAATAACCAAGCTTTACTTGAAATCACATGGTTTTGACTAACTTTAGCAATGCTAATGAAAAAGATAACTTATGCTACTCAACGTTTCCTATACTAATAGTGAAATAACGCGAAAGATCGATAGCGAAGTCGGCAAACCCTTTAAATTAAAAGAACGCTGGGCCATGGGTGGTATAGGATCTCCCAAGTTGTTCATCACAGAAACAAGTATTGAAATTAGGAATTTGCTCATTTTGGACAATAATATTGATTGCTGCAATATTGAAATGCGCCCTAAAGGGATTATCGTGCGCTTTCGTTCTCTACTAGAGACTTTCGCCCTGGTCATACCCTTTTACAAATTGACTATTTATAAGGGCGATTTCGCAATCTATTCCATTTACAGGGACAATCACTTCATCAAAGTAAAGTCAGATACCAAAGCCATCCAAAAGTTCTTTAGGAAGATTTTGGACTACAAAATCGAGAATGCACCCACTTCAATAGCGGATTTATGAAAATACTACTCACTGGTGCCAATGGCTATATTGGTATGCGCATGCTACCACAACTCTTGGCGTTGGGACACGAAGTCGTTTGTGCCGTACGTGATGAGAAACGTCTTTCTATTGATAGGGAAGCCCGCACCCGTATAAAGGTAATAGAGGTTGATTTTTTGGACGATTTAAAACCTAATCTATTTCCGAAAGATATTGATGTAGCCTTCTATTTGATTCATTCCATGACTTCTTCCCTTACAGATTTTGACGAAAAGGAAGCGCTTTCCGCCCAAACATTCAATCTTTACATGGCTCAAACCCAAGTGAACCAGGTCATTTATTTGAGTGGAATCGTTAACGATGAAAAATTATCCAAACATTTGAGTTCACGTAAAAACGTGGAGGATATTCTATATCAAGGCGCTTTTAATCTTACTGTATTACGAGCTGGCATTATTGTGGGATCAGGCAGTTCTTCTTTTGAGATTATCAGGGATATATGTGAAAAACTTCCGTTTATGATTACGCCTAAATGGGTATTGACCAAAACACAGCCCATTGCCATTCGTGATGTTATAGCTTTTTTGACCCAAGTAATTGGTAACGAAAAAACCTATAATGATTCCTTTGATATCGGTGGCCCTGATGTGTTGACTTATAAAGATATGTTGAAACAGTACGCAAAAGCAAGGGGGTTTAAAAATTTGATTATCACCATTCCTATAATGACCCCTAAACTATCTTCCTACTGGTTATATTTTGTAACCTCGACTTCCTACAAACTTGCCATGAACTTGGTAGACAGTATGAAAATGGAAGTTGTTGCCAAAGATCGAAGATTGGAGGAACTATTGGGAATCAAAACCCACTCCTATACGGAAGCGATTGAAAGGGCCTTTCTTAAAATAGAGCAGAATCTTGTAGTGAGTAGTTGGAAGGACAGCGTAGTTAGTGGTCGCATTAAACAGGATTTGAAGAAATACATCCAAGTTCCCAAATATGGGGTTTTGAGGGATGAGCAAAAAAGAAAAATTGATAATGAGGACGTTGTTTTACAGAATATTTGGAAAATTGGGGGCGATAATGGTTGGTATTATGCCAATTGGTTATGGAAATTAAGGGGGGTTATTGACAAACTGTTAGGTGGTGTCGGACTCCGCCGGGGTCGTACCCACCCCGAAAAGATAAATTCAGGGGATGCTTTGGATTTTTGGCGCGTACTTTTGGCCGATAAAAAAGAAAAACGATTGTTGCTCTTTGCCGAAATGCGATTACCCGGTGAGGCTTGGTTAGAGTTTAGAATCGATGAAAATAATGTTTTACACCAAACCGCTACCTTTAGACCTAGGGGCGTAAAAGGTAGGTTTTATTGGTACTGTATGGTTCCTTTTCACTATTTTATCTTTGGTGGAATGATCAAAAATATTGCCCAAAATTAAAATATCCTTTTCGTATTGACCAAGACCAAAAGAATAGGGATGCATTATGGGAAAAACAGGAATTCCTATTTAAAAAGATTAGGCCTTTGGCAAAAACACTTCGGCCATCATACAACGAGCACTGCCTCCCCCACAAGTTTCAATAGTATCCAAAGAACTATGCACAATTTCACAATGCTTTTCAATGTTCTTTATTTGCGCTGGGCTGAGACTGTGAAAAGCTTGCGAACTCATTACCATTAATCTTTGGTCATTTGCACCAATAACCTGTAACATGTTTCCGGCAAAATGATGCATCTGTTCCTCTGTAATTTCAATAATTTCCTTACCATCCTTTTTCAGATGCCCTACTACATTTTTACGCTCTTTTTTGTCATCAATGGAATCTAGGCAAATAACTACGAAATTTTCTGCCATTGCCATCATTACATTGGTATGGTAAATAGGCAAACGCTCACCATTCACAGTTTGATTGGCGGTAAAAATGACAGGGAAACAATCAAAATCTTCACAAAATTCGATAAACAAATCCTCATCAGCCCTTTCTGACAAGGCACAATATGCTTTTTGGTTCACCCTATCCTTTAGGATACTTCCAGTGCCTTCCAAAAAAATCCCTTCTTCTTCCGCTGAGGTATAATCAATGATTTCGTTGATCTTAAACCCATGCTCTTCCAAAATATCAAAAATATCATCACGCCTTTCCATTCGTCTATTCTCGGCAAACATAGGAAACACTGCCACTTTTCCACTGGCATGGAATGATACCCAATTATTAGGAAAAATAGAATCTGGTGTATCAGGCGCTATAGTATCTTCCACAACGATCACATTTACGCCCTTACTACTCAAAACCGTAACAAATGCATCAAACTCTTCCTGTGCCTTTTCATTAATGGACTTAGCTTTTAAATCCATTTCCTCCATAAAATAATTGTTCACTGCGGTCTGTTCGTTCATACGAAAGTTCACAGGACGAATCATTAAAATTGTATTGGTAATCTGCATTATCTAAAATTGGATATTTAGAGCAAAATTAAGTTTTTGCTTCTGGTATACACTATTAATAAGTTTAAAAACACATTTGAATGTACCAAATCATACTTATTCCCGAATCAAGGGCAATGTACTGCATCTGAGCAATCCCCCTTGTTTTGAGACTTCGGCATACGGTATTTCCTCAACGGTGAAGCCTTGTTCCCTAAGCCATGTGTTTAGGCGGGTAAAATTACGTTCAGAAACAACAATATTTGGTGCAATTGAAAATACATTACTGCACATTTGATACATTTCATCAGCAGTGATTTCGAATACATTTTCTTTCCCAAAATAATTCAATAACCACTCATATTGCTCTTCCACTAGGAATCCATTTTTATGCAATATGGCCTTATCCTTGCCCACCGGTTGAAAACAACAATCCAAATGCAGTGCATTCTCCTTGGGATTGGTAATTGACTTTCTCAACTCAAAAGATTTGACCTTTTTATTCGGAAACATACTTCTAATATATTCAACTCCCTCCCAATTAGTTCGTGCAGTTATATAATCCGGGTAATCCTTGCCGGTATAAGTACCAATAAAAATGTAATCGTTCCATGGCATTACATCACCACCCTCAATATGGACCTCTTCTGGTGGGTATAAAATATTTTCAGGTGCAATTCTATCAAGTACGTGAAGTATTGCCTCAAATTCCTCTTCGCGATTAGGCAGAATATTGGCTTTGATCAATTTATCCTCGATTACAAAGGCAATATCCCTAGAAAATATTTGGTTGCAATCCTTAAGTACTTTAGGGCGAAATACCTGGACTCCATGCTTTTCAAATACTCTTGCAAATGCTTCCATTTCCTCAACCATATCTTCCTCCTTAGGATAAGTACCCGCCAGAATATGTTCCAATGATTTAGGATCATATGCTTGTTCGGGTAAAGGCACAGGGCCGCTATCTTTTGCGGTTCCCAAAACCACGGCCTTTAATTTTGAAGTTTCATCTTTTATATGAAGGTGTAGCATTGTAGTATTTTGCGCAAATATAGGAAAACAGTTTTGTAGGTAATAAAAAACCACCTATTTACATTATCGTAAATAGGTGGTTTGGATTTCCCATCCTTTTGAAAGGATGCTATCTTTTATTCAATGCCACAAAAGGTCTTTTGGTTTCACCAATATATACCTGTCTTGGACGGCCAATAGGCTCGTTTCGCAAACGCATTTCCCTCCAATGTGCAATCCATCCGGGTAGTCGACCCATGGCGAACATAACAGTGAACATTTCTGTTGGAATACCCAATGCGCGATATATGATTCCAGAGTAGAAATCAACATTCGGATATAGTTTTCTGTCAACAAAATATGGATCTTCCAAAGCCACTTTTTCCAAACCTTTGGCTACATCCAAAATTGGGTCTTCAATTCCCAAATCACTTAATACCTCATCCGCTGCCTTTTTTAGGATTTTGGCCCTGGGATCAAAATTTTTGTAAACCCTATGCCCAAAACCCATTAACCTAAAAGTATCGTTTTTGTCCTTGGCTTTAGCCATATATTTCTTAGTATCACCACCATCTGCATCAATAGCCTCAAGCATCTCTAAAACAGCTTGGTTAGCACCACCATGTAACGGCCCCCAAAGGGCAGAAATTCCGGCAGATAGTGACACAAACAATCCAGCATGTGAAGATCCTGTAATGCGAACTGTTGATGTTGAACAGTTTTGCTCATGGTCAGCATGTAAAATCAACAACTTATCAAGAGCGTCTATTACCACCTTATTTTTTTCATACTCCCTGTTAGGTCTCTTGAACATCATCTTATGAAGATTCTCCACATACCCCAAATTATCATCACCATAATCAAGAGGTAAGCCTTTTTTCTTACGCATGGCCCAGGCAACAAGAACAGGAAATTTGGCCATTATCCTTACAATAGCATGGTACATTTCCTTTTCAGAGGATATATTAACCGAAGTAGGGTTAAAAGCTATTAAAGCGCTGGTCATTGAAGACAACACCCCCATTGGGTGGGCCGATTTAGGAAAACCATCCAAAATCTTTTTCATTTCCTCATCGACATGGGATTCTGCCTTTATGTCGTTATGGAAAGTTTCCAATTCTTCCTTACTTGGCAATTCCCCAAAAATCAAAAGATAGGATACTTCCAAGAAATCAGCTTTTTCAGCCAACTCCTCAATCGAGTAACCCCTATACCTTAACATACCTTTTTCGCCATTCAGAAATGTAATGGCACTTTCACAAGAACCAGTATTCTTAAAACCTGGATCTATGGTTATCATTCCGGTTGTTGGCCGTAATGTTTTTATGTCAATGGCCAGTTCATCCTCTGTACCTTTTATTACTGGAAATTCATATTTCTTGCCGTTGTATTCTAGGGTTGCTATATCTGACATTTGTATATTTTACTTGGATTATGGTGTATTGTAAATTTAAGAAAAAACCATCATTTTAACAATGCACAAAGGTTTTAAATGTATGCTGCGATAGAGATTTATAATGAATCTATTTTATAATCCAATATGCTAAGAGCTAATGGAATATAATGACCTGTAATATTCATCAACAGACTTTTTCCACGTAAATCGCATCTTTTTTGCGTTGCCTTGGATTTTCTTCCACAGGGGCTTATCATTAGTATATATATCCAATATCAAGTCAAACGAGTCCAGCATGTTCTTTATCTTTTCGTCAAAGGTATCCCCATCAAAACTAAATCCTGTCT
>CBDUKE010000098.1:0-11012 GCA_965367725.1 uncultured Maribacter sp.
CAACGCTTTGGAGGACGACAGTCCGGTTACTATAAGCGGAACAACGGATGCCGAGAATGGACAAACAGTTACGGTTGTACTCAATGGAAATATATATACAACAACGGTTTCAGGAGGCACATGGCTATTGGATGTCCCTGCCGCTGATGCGCAGGTATTGAATGCCAATGAAACGATTACAGCGGATGTAAGCAATGTAGCAGGTAACCCTGCTACTCAGGCTACACGTGACATTGGGCATGACGGGGTAATTCCCAATGCGCCCTTGGTCACAGCCATAAGTAATGATACGAATGTAGACGGAGATGCGATTACCTCAGACTCAACGCTTATTTTCAACGGAACGGCCGAACCCAATGGTACGGTAGAAGTCTTTATCGATGGTATTTCAGTTGGAACTGCGATTACCGATGCTGCCGGCAACTGGTCCTTTGATTATCAAGGAACTGTTTTGACCGATGGATCCTACACGATTACTGCAACATCCACTGATGCCGCAGGAAATACAAGTATCGTTTCGCCCGATTTCCCAATAATAGTGGATACTTCGGAACCCTATGTGGATAGTTTTTCAACGGAAGACATAACTCCCATAGTAACGGGACAAGGAAATCCCAACGAAACTCTCGTTATCGAAATCGATACGGATGTTGATGGTAATGCCGATGTTGTTTACACCCTTACAACCGATGCTAATGGTGATTGGAATCTGGACACAGAAACCGCTACTCCCGATATCGGTTCCTTCCCTTCCCTGGCCGACGGTGACACACTGGATATAACAGCGACAGACCCGGCTGGCAATCAAAATACGGGAACAGTTAACATATCCGTAGATGTAGATGGCGATGGCCTTAACAATACGGAGGAAGAAACTTTGGGTACGGATCCCAACAACCCCGATTCCGATGGAGATGGTATCAACGACGGTCAAGAGGTTACGGATGCTACGGACCCCTTAGACGATTGTAGTTCCATGAATGGATCTCCATTGGCGGATAGCGATTGCGATATGGATGGCCTAACCAACGCCGAAGAAGCGGATTTGGGCACTGACCCGGACAATCCTGATTCGGATGCGGATGGACTAACCGATGGAGAAGAAGTCGATTTGGGTACCGAACCTAATAATCCAGATACAGATGGTGATGGTATCAATGATGGGCAAGAGGTAACCGATAATACAAATCCATTGGACGACTGTGATTCCGATGGCGGAACCGCACTTCCAACGAGTGATTGCGATAACGACGGATTGACCAGTTCAGAAGAGAATGTGTTAGGTACCGACCCTGATAACGCCGATACAGACGGCGACACCATTAATGATGGACAAGAAGTGACTGATGGGACAAATCCATTGGATGCTTGCAGCTCCAAAGGAGGAACACCTCCAGCCGAAGTTCCATGCGATATTAGTATCGACAGCGATTTGGTAAGCCCAGGAACCAACGGCGGGGTATTTCGGATTATAAATATAGAAGCCTATCCGAACAACACGGTCAAGGTCTATAACAGATGGGGAGTTCTTGTTTTCGAGACCAATGGTTACGATAACAATGGCAATGCCTTTCGAGGAACTTCCAATGGAAGGGTAACCATTCAAAAGAACGATGAGCTTCCAGTAGGTGTATATTTCTATGTTATTGAGTATACGAATGACCAGCAAGCAAGAATAAAGAACGGTTACCTATACATTAATCGATAAACCCTACTATATCAATCATTCCCCAATAAAATAGACCATGAAAAAACTCATTATAACAACCGTACTTTTAGCTGCATCGATCTGGGGCTTGATGGCACAACAGGATGCACAGTACACACAATATATGTATAACACCATAGCAGTAAACCCTGCTTATGCGGGCTCCAGGGGCGTGTTGAGTATTGCAGCCCTGCACCGCTCGCAATGGGTAGGTCTAGACGGCGCACCTACCACGCAGACCCTTAATGTTCACACCCCTGTTTCGGAAAGGGTAGGTTTAGGGCTATCGGTTGTAAATGATGAAATTGGCAATGGCACCAATCAAGATACTTATTTTGATGGTGTATTCTCATACACTATACCAACTTCAGATGAGGGAAAACTTTCATTTGGTTTAAAGGCTGGAGGGCATTTTTTAAATGTAGATTTTAATAAACTAAGAAACTTTCAAAATCAAGGAACTCCATCGGCATCACAAAATATTGATAAAAAGTTTTCTCCAAACTTTGGTGCAGGGGTCTATTACCATACTGACAAGTTTTATACAGGCCTATCCGTGCCCAACTTTTTAAAGACAGAACATTTTGATAGCTCCGGTGAGGGGGGAGGAACATCCTTCTTGGCACAGGAACGTATGAACTGGTACCTTATCACGGGTTATGTTTTTGAATTGAATCCGGATTGGAAGTTGAAGCCTGCCATACTGCTCAAAGCCGTTAAGGGAGCACCCCTACAGACGGATTTATCAGCAAGTTTTTTATTGCGAGATAAGTTTTCCTTTGGTGCCGCTTACCGTTGGAGCGCAGCTCTGAGTGCACTAATTGGTATGCAATTGAACGAGCAATTGATGATAGGCCTAGCCTACGATCGTGAAACCACTGAACTGGGCAATTCCTCCTTTAACGACGGTTCTTTCGAAGTGTTTTTGAGGTACGAATTAAGAACAAGTTATAAGGGAGTTCTGAACCCTAGATTTTTCTGAGCAAATGAACAAGGTAAGCTGAAACTAAAGATTTAACCTAGTCTAGAATTTAGTTTGAAGGGCACGATGCAAAGTCTGGTCAATCTGTCATTTTAATAAAATCTGGTTAGATTTTTGTAGCCTTTATTAGGACAGGAAAAATTGTTGGCAACTGGCTTTTTTCTTTATTCGTAAATTCTGATTATCTCGCCCTTGCCTTTGCCTTTTACACTACGGACATAAGCATTGACTGCTTTTTTCATTGGAACTGGATTGTGACCAGGGAAGTAGTCTTTATACTTTTCATACGCATCTTCGACCATTCCTAATGAGACTACATTTACTCGAATGCCATGCTCAATTTCCAAAGCAACAGCTTGAACGAAGCTGTGAATTCCGCCATTAACCATTGCCGCACTTGTGGTTTTTACAACAGGGTCGTCAGCAAGTATTCCTGTCGAAAGCGTGATTGATCCATTCGGGCTCACATGTCTTTGTCCTACGCGAACAAGGTTTACTTGTCCCATAAGCTTGCTTCTTAGTCCAATATAGTAATCGTCTTCTGTAAGTTCATTGAAGTTCCCCCACTTAGCCTCGCCTGCTATACAAATAATGGCATCCAATTGACCAACTTGTTTCAAACCCTGTTCAATTGAGATGATATCAACAATGTCAATTTTCAAGTCACCACTATTTCTACCTGCTATTATTACTTCATTATCTTTTGAAAAATGTTCTGTTACTGGTTGCCCAATCGTTCCGTTTCCACCAATTATTAATATCCTCATTCAGTTCTTTTTTAAGTTCCGTTATTTTTTTTAATCCTTGGTATGTTATTTTGCGTAATAATACCTAAAAATAAGCCAATTGAAACCAGCTCTAATGGCATACTTTATTCTATGGATATTGCCCTCCAAACTCCTCCGTAAATTTCATCTTCCGTTCCAAATGAATGGGTGCAATTGATGTTGTTACTAGGCCCTGAAAGTGCTTCGATTTTAAATCCTGATACGGCTTCCCATTTGGGAAAAGTACTGTAAATATTAAATGGGCGTTCTTTATTGGATGTGTCTACTTGTCCTATTTTATAAATTATTGAATAGAAGGGACCCACTTCACTTGTATCTTCTGAAGCAGATGCCCAAATACCGCCTTCCAAATCTATATGAAGATCGGTAATATCTCTTTTTTCTTTTGGTTTGGTCCAATTACCTGGGGCATTTAATGGAATTCCTTGCATCCCTGAATCACTGAATTTTAATTGATGTGTGGATAAATCATAAATCGCCCATCTTATAATTCCACTAGGATTCACTTCCGAACCGCCGCGTTCCCCTAAGATCAGTATCCTTTCATATTCATTATAAGGTAGGCAAGACATTCCTTCATATTGATCCCCCACCAATTCGAAATTATTGATATTCTTGAAAGGAAGTTTAGTAATGCCTAATACATTGGCAGTAAGGGTTGTCGTATCTACTTGAATATGAAATATTCGGCCGATGTCCCCTTTCCAATTACCAGATTCTGCTATAAAATATTCATTGGTTTTTCCGGGGATTTTACAAATGCTTTCTAGATCACTTGATTTTCCCTCTTCACCCCATCCGGAAATATCTATGGGTGAAACTTGGATGGTCTCTTCGGTTATTTTTATCATCGCCATTCGTGTGCCTACCTTATGACTTTTTAAATCATAAACTACTAAATAGGACTGGTCTCCCAGTTGTTCCATTCCACTTGAACCTCCACTTAGTTTTAAGGGCTCGATTCCTTGGTTAGGAGTTGCTACTATCGACTGGGAAGTTTTACAGGAGTTAACTTGAAAAATAGTAATCAGTGAAAGAATAAGGAATAGAAAATTATTTTTTTGAAGCATAATATGTAATAGTTCATGGATTCTTTCTTAAAGTTAAAAATTATCCATTAGCCTAAAAGCAAAAGCTGTCTTAAACCAAATAAAAGAATACATATTCGTATGTTATATTGAAAAATAGAATACGAATTTATATTAGAAAGATATGAAGAGAAGGTTTCTATCCAAATTAAAGCCAACAGTTTGTGTATGGTTCGTTGCTATGAATCCTAAGATAGCAAAAGGAAACAGCGTGAAGGAAATCCCTCCTGCTACGCTTTTCGGCCTGGGGTATTCGGTGTTCGCTATCGGCTTCTTTTTTCACTTTCATATTTCAACAGCCTCAAGGCATTCAGTACAACGATTACGGTAGAGCCTTCATGGCCCACTACGGCTGGCCCAATTGCTATTGTGCCCATGATGGTTAAAGGAACCAAAATAGCGACCATGCCCAAACTGATGATTAAGTTTTGCTTTATGATGAGTTTTGCCTTTCTACTAAGACCAATAGCGAACGGAAGATTATCCAATTTATCAGCCATCAATGCAATATCCGCTGTTTCTAAAGCAACGTCTGAACCTGCTGCCCCCATTGCAATGCCCACTGTACTTTTCGCCATTGCAGGCGCATCATTAACACCATCTCCAACCATTGCTACTCCGCCTTCTTGTTCTTTTAATTGTTCTATTACTTTTACCTTATCCTCTGGAAGTAAACTACCCATTGGGTCGGTTATTCCTATGTTTTTAGCAATGGCATTGGCTACTTTTTGGTTATCTCCTGTGAGCATGATCATCCGCTTAATCCCCATTTTCTTCAAAGCGGCTAGGGTTGAAACGGCTTCGGGACGAGCAATATCCATTGCGGAAATAATGCCCAAGTATGTATCATCTTGATGTACGATCATGGCAGTGTGACCTCCTGATTCGAGCTCCGACATTTTTAGATCAATTTCCTCAGGAACTGACGCTGTTGTCAACTCTTCAAAAAGTCTTCGGTTACCAATGTGCACAATGCTTCCCTTCCAATCGGCTTGGATGCCCCTTGCGATCATTGCTTTTAAATTCTCTGCCTCAGGGATAGCGATAGCTCCCAATTCTTTTTTACCTCCAGCTACAATAGCTGCAGCCAAGGGATGGTCACTTAATGCTTCTACTGCAACAGCGACTTTTAATAGATGTGCTTTGGTAATTGTTCCAAATGGAATGGCATGGGTCAAGGTGGGTCTGCCTTCGGTTAACGTGCCTGTTTTGTCAAAAGCAATGGCACTTATTCCACCTAAGGCTTCGAGCGGACGCCCCCCTTTAACTAATACGCCTTGACGGGCCGCACGGGCAATTCCTGCCAATACTGCACTCGGTGTAGAAATAGCCAATGCACAAGGCGAAGCAGCAATGAGCACAGACATAGCCCGATAAAAACTCTGATGAAAGGTTTCGTCAATAATCAGGAAAGCGAATAATAAGATTATAACTAAAATTAAAACAGAAGGTACATAGTATTTTTCAAACTTTTCCGTGAGGTGTTGTGTTGGCGATTTTTGTGTTTCGGCCTCCTTTACTAAATAAATTAATCGAGAAAGCGTACTGTCCTTTGCTTCCTTTAATACTTTAACCTCCAGTGCTCCGTTGCCATTTATTGTGCCCGCAAAAACCCGGTGCTCAGGCAGAAGCTTTTTAATCTCTATGTCATTTGGCCAGTTGAGGCTGGGGCGTTTAGTGACAGGCATACTTTCGCCTGTTATCGATGCTTGATTTACAGGGCTTGTTCCTTTCGCAACTACACCGTCCGCAGCTATTTTCGAATTAGGTTTTACTACAATAATATCACCTACTTTAAGCTGTTCTATATGCACTTCCTTCAATTCGCCTTTGTTTTTGACAAGGGCCATGGGAGGCGTTAAGTCAGAAAGGGCTGAAATAGATTTCCGTGCTCGTTTCATGGCATAATGCTCCAAGGCATGTCCCAAACTAAACAAGAAGAGTAGCAAAGCACTTTCTCCCCACTTACCCAAAATCGCAGCACCTATTGCCGCAAATAACATCAGAAAATCTATTTCAAACTTCCCTCTTAATAAGTCTTTAGCTGCGGTGATGAAAGTAAAAATACCTCCGAAAATAGCCCCAATAATAAAAAGGGTAGTAGCTATATTTTCGGAAGCAGCGATGAAGGAAAAGACAGATCCCGAAATCCAACATACACCACTAATGAGGGCAAAATAAAGTTCGGTATTTTCGCCTAAAACATGCAGGTAAGAAGGGCTATGGTCACTGTCATGCTGATGTGAATGCGCATTGGTATTTTTTACATTGACAATATGTAACCCCAATTTTTTAATCGATTTAATAATGTCAGGCTGAGCTGTTTGATTGGCATCCCATTCTACTAGCATCATGCCCGAAGCTGAAATAGACACATAACTGACCCCAGCTTTTTTTCTTAAAATTTGCTCAGCCCTTCGGGCTTCACGGGTATGAAGGTTTTTTCGTATTTCTACTTGCAGTTTGTTCATCTTTGATTTATGTGCGCTTTTTAGTGTTTTCGAATTCTTTTTTTTAATGATGGAGAACGCTTTGTATATGAAACGTAGCCTATAAAAAGAGGCTAACTTTTCGGATGTAAACAGTCGTCTCCATGCTTCGGAATTCGTAAGTAGCCCTGACCAGCAACTTGCCAGCCCGCCTGTCCGCCCGTTCCGGTACGGACGGGAATGACCTGTCGGGCAGGAACGACGCTGTCGGGCGGGTTATGCAAGTTTTTAGCCTTGGTAATTTCTATACTCTAATATATTTACTTAAATCAGAATTTAATATTTCTTTCAGTTCTTTTTCATTTCCTTCACTTGTTTCAGTGAATAAGAAGCCAAATGCAGGGTATTTGTTAAAATCTAATTTTCTGACAACCAATACATTTTCTAAATCTTGCTTGAGCGTATCAAAATCAAAATGAGAAATTTCTGATGGTTCAAAACCTGAATTATTGTTTAATAAAATAATGCTATAAATTTCATCTTTCTTGGTTTTGAAGATTTCATCCCAATTCGGTTTTTTGTTTTGAATGAAATATTGGTATGAATTAAACTTAAATGCATACCACGAAAGATCACCCGTCGTGCACCAACCTCCAAATCGCAGCGGGTTTATTTCAATTGGTTTGATGACTCCTTTTTTATCAATTCTAACCTCAACATGTAAAGCAAAGTTTTTCAATTCAGCTTTTTTGCCTATGGGTTTTAAAAACGCTTCAACACTTTCTTTGTACTTCCGAATTATGCTTTGGGAAGTGGAGTAAACCCTGTCACTTACATCAGTACTTGAAGAAAATTGATGATGTAGAATATTTAAAATAACTACTTCTCCATCTTTATTAAAATAGGCATCTATGGCAAATTCTTCTCCTTCTATGTATTCTTCTATAATAAAAGTAGAAGCGTTCATTACTTCTGTAGGGTAAATGCTTTTTAGATTATCATAGTTTAATTCTTTTTGGGCAGCATACCAATCAGACTTGTTATTCACGATATGCACGCCAATACTAAAAAAACCTACTGAAGGCTTAATAACAAAAGGCAGTTTTAATACTTCAATATCCAAGGTTTGGATTTCATCTATTTTAACTTTCCTAAACAGGAAATCAGGAAACAAATCTTTAGTTAATTCCCTAAACTTAAGTTTGTCCTTAAATAATCTTATTTGGTTTGGTAGGTTGGTTTCTTTTAGATTGTTGAAAATCCATGTTAATGAATTCTCAGAATTTGTATAAATAAGAGGGTTTGGGCTGTTTATAAATTTATTTTTCGCATCATCTTCAGAAATCCAATTCATGGTATCATCATTAATCAATGACTTAGCTTCTTTAGTGCAAATAATTTCAAAATTATTTTCTTTAATAGTTCTTATTAGAAAATCTGAAATATATGGTTGGTCTATGAGTATCATTTTTAATTAAGGCTAACGGTTTAGGATTTGTTCTGTGATGTTAAAATGTGTGGTGCAAGCTTATTTGAAACTGGTTTTTACTCCAATTGTCTGTTGTTTGATTCATAACACCCAACTGAAGGTTAAGCCCTTTTTTTATGATGTACCCCATTGCTATATAAAATCGGTTTCGATCAAAAATTTCTACAGTATTCCCATTCCCAATATCACGTTGTCCATTTATAAACAGTTCATTATATGAAGCCAGGTAGATAGTATTTTTATCCATAACTACTTTGTTCAATGGAATATTTACAAACAAGTTATATCTATAGCGTGTTCTAAAATCTAGATTCTCAACAAACCTTTGCTCAAAGCGAAATCGGTGTTTAGTATAAACACGCTTACCTAGTTGAACAGGGAACAAAGCCTCTTGATAAATTCTGTGCTCTATGGTTGTTGAATTATCAGTTCCATAAGCTCCTGTAGTCACATGGCCGTAACCCAGGGTAAACTTAATATCAGCACTTTGCGGTTTAAATGTTAATCCTCCACGCAGTAATAATTGTTCAAGGTCTCCACCAAGGTTCCAATTACGGACTTGGATATCACCCTGAATGCCCCATGGACTTTCTTTAAATGTTGTATTGAAGAAATACATGTACCATGCACCTAATTTGTCTTCATTTAATTGAGCTTCTCCTGTCTTTGGAAGTAAGAAAGAAATACTTATTATTATAAAGAATATACTCTTTTTCATATTTAATTAATATTACAAAAGTTGATTGTGTATGGGCCGTTGCGGGTTTTAAGCACCGAATTTAGTAAATACAAACCGAATGGAATCCCGAAGCGTAGGGACGCGGGCCACAACGCTTCAGGGTTCAAAAGTTGGCTTGCAAAAGCGCTTAACCCGCGTGATCGCAGCTGTATGGGCAGGGGCGGGGTATGTATGTTTTTGTGCATAGTGCTCGTTCGCTCTGTTGTTTTATCAATTTTTTTATAACTAAAACCCTAGAATTCAATTGAATCCTAAAATGTCAATATGACATTTATTTAAGTGAAAATATGTCAATTATTCTGAAAAGATGACAGTTATGCTCGTGATTTCAAAAAGATTTTTCACTTAAAAATACCATTTATTCATTTTGGTATTTTTTTTGTAAAAGTAATAACGAAATCAAAGAGTAAAATGATTTCAAATTTGAAATAATGTTTAATTTAAAATTTTGTAATTATGAGCAATTTAGTAAATGTTCCTAAAAACGGAAGTTTAGCAAACACAAATTCAAATGCAAATACGAACTTCCCAAATTTGTCCTATTGGTTAGACGATATTTTAAATAGAGACCTGCCATCAGTATTTACTTCAAATTTTAATACTGGGATTACTTTGCCAAAAGTAAACATCAAAGAAACTGCCGATTCCTTTATGGTAGAAATGGCGGTTCCTGGTCTAAAAAAATCAGATTTCCATCTTGACCTTGACAATCAAGTATTATCAATTTCCACAGCAACAAAGGAAGAAAATGAACATCAAGATGAAAATTATACTCGTAGGGAGTTTGGTTATTCATCGTTCAAAAGAACCTTTACTTTGCCAGAAAGTGTAAATGACGAAAAAATCAATGCTAACTATAAAGATGGCATTTTAAGTATTCTATTACCAAAAAAAGAAGAGGCAAAACAAAAGCCTGCCAGAAGCATTAAAATTTCATAATTGTATCAGTGAATATTAGAATAAAATGTTAGGAATGAGGCTGATTTTTTCAGCCTCGTTCTCAACAATTCGTTTTTAACTATTTAAATGATATTGTTATGCCAAGAAAGTTTAAACCTGGGGATTGGGTGAAGTCAAAAGGGAAAGCTTCTGCTCCAAAAATGGAAGTACTCAAATATATTCCAAAAAAAGATTCAATTTTTGGTTTGGTCAATAACGATAGTTATTTGGAATGTGTTTGGTATAAAAATGGGGAACGAAAATTAGAAGTGTTCCACCAAAACAAGTTAATAAGATTGATTAAAACGGGTGGTTTGTTTAAAACATAGCATCTAACAAACCTTATGACGTATAACTTAAAATTCAAGAAAATGAAAAAATATATTTTATTGGTAATGGTAGTCTTGCTAAATATCAATTGCAATGGGCAAAAAAATGAGACAAAAAAATCGGAAACAAAAAAAAGCGAAGAAAACATAGTTGAACAACCTAAAGGTACTTGGAAAGTCGATAAAGAATTTGATGAAAATGGAAATTTAATTAGATATGACAGTATTTATTCTTGGTCTTCTAATGGTAAGTTTGATGATTTTTCATCTTTAGATAGAGATAGTTTGATGCAATCTTTTAAATCAAAATTTTTCACAAATTTTTCAGGATTTGAAAATCAAGGATTTGAAGATGTTTTTGCTCAAGATTCACTTTTTAGCAAACGTTTCTTTAATGAGGACTTTTTTGGAAGTGATTTTGGCAAGGACTTTATGGACATTGACGAAATAAGACAACAAATGATAGCGAGACAAAAGAAGTTTTTAGAAAAATATCAGTCAGAATTTATTAAGCCTGAAGA
>CBDUKE010000099.1:0-10922 GCA_965367725.1 uncultured Maribacter sp.
TTGAATGACATAGATCATTGTGCGTCAATACCACCTAAACTACCTTAGTCCTGTTTTTTAATGGCATAAAGGATTGATCAATGGCAAAAATCGAAATAAAGGGCTCCCCGGAGGAGCTGGAACGGATTGCAATATTCCTAAAGTCCAACAACATACAATTTCATATTTTACCCGATTTTGGAAATCATTCCAAAGAAGATAAGGAGAAATTTGAGGCGCTCATGCAGCAATACAACCCAGAGGAACTGCTGAATGGCACAGGCGATGACTAAGCAAGGGGTCAATATATCACAACGGAAAGCGGTAAAAATCGCCGGCTTTATGTTCCTTTTTGCCTTTATCATTCCTACCTTGAACTGGGCCTTGGTGCTTTCCAAATTCAATGTCCCGGGAGATGCCCTGGCAACGGCCAAAAACATTATGGCCGATACGTTCTTGTTTCGATTGGGGATCAGTGTGGAACTTATAATGGCGGTTGGTCTTGTGGTATTGGGGCTGGCACTTTATGCAGTGCTGAAATCCGTTAACAAGCATCTTGCACTTTTGGCCCTGGTATTGAAATTGGTTGAGGCGACGCTGATGGCGGTTACCGTATTGTTACCCTTTATCGCCTTGGAATTTACACATGCAGCTGCCCCAACAGCCATACTTACCCAAGAACAGTTACAAATGCCCTTGGGGTTGCTATTCAACGCGCATACAGCGATAACGGCGGTACCCATGGTGTTTCTTGGGTTAGATATGATGTTGTTTTGTTACCTGCTCCTGAAATCGAAATTTATACCCAGACTCTTGGCCGGGTTTGGCATTCTGTCCTTCTTCTTGATCTTAGTGCAATCGCTATTGTTCATCCTTGCCCCGGTATATGCAACGATGCCCATAAACCAGATTATTTTTTGGGCCCCGAGCGGGCTGTTTGAAATCGTGATTGGGCTATGGCTTTTAATCAAAGGCATCCATCTGCAGGAAGTGGATAATCATTTGCCAACTGAAAAATAAAACGTACTATTGTTGCTGTTCCCTATAATCTTAAACAATAATGAAAGGCCCTATCGAATATTTGGTTTTCCCCTACCTCATGCTACTGGGGGTTATTTTCATATTGCCATTTTATAGTGTCGAATCCTATTCCATCGTACAAAATACCACCAGTCATTTGGGGGCCCAGCATGCACCTTATGCCTGGGTAATGAACACTACCTTTATTTTATTGGGCCTTGGGAGTATGCTCAGTGGGTGGCCCTATCTAAAAGGGTATGGTTTTCATAAACTGGCACTGCTTATTTTCGGGTTTTCACTTGTTGGGGCGGCCATATACCAACATGCGCCAATTGTTGCTGGTGTTGCGTTTGACGCAGAGGAAGATTGGATGCATTCCCTTTTTTCATCGGTGACCGGGGCTTCCTTTACGGTATTCGCCATGAGTGCCACCTTTATTCTCAGGTACAGGTCTGCAAAAGCCATGGCCCTGTTGGTAGGGGTGTTGGCCATATTGCTTTCCGTTCTTATTTTTACGGTGCCCGAATTTATGGGCATCTGGCAACGTGCGCTGTTCATTATTGCCTTTGGCTGGTTGATCATACTTTTCAATGGGCAGGAAAAGGGGTACACCATTCGTAGATAATATTCCGGATATTTCCTTAACTTAACAAAGCCTTAGTTGATCATTAAGATCTGAACCAGTCTAATAATCACTATTATGTTCACTGATTTTACGGGGTACATCCCATTTATAAAAAGAGAATCAAAAGCTGTACTTCTTTTCATGGCATGTTTCTTTTTTTTGGGCAATGCTATGGGTCAAGCATCCCATCTTTTTGATGATGATGAAGTATTGGAGTTGACCTTGCGTGGCGATTTGAAAACAGCATTCAAGGATCGTGGTGATGAACCCCAATACCACCCAGCAACTATACGTTATAAGGCAGATGGGAAGGAGATCAATATCCCCGTTGAAATTAAAACCCGAGGACATTTTCGTAAGCTTTCTTCCAATTGCAAGTACCCTCCCCTATTTTTGAATTTCACAAAAAACACTACCCCACAAAGCGCTGTCTTTTATGGCCAGAACAAAGTGAAGTTAGTAACCCCTTGCCAAGATGATCAGTACGTTATCAATGAATACTTAGTTTACAAATTGTATAATCTTATCACCCCAAAAAGTTTTAGGGCCAAGCTCGTTAAGATCATCTATCAGGACACTGTAAAAAACAAAAGTTCAGATCCCTATTACGGCATTCTACTTGAGGAAGAAAGGCAGATGGCCATGCGAAACCAATGCCTCTCTTTGAAGAAAATGGGCCTACGGCCCGAGATCATCGTAAAGGATGATTTTTTGAAAATGGCCGTTTTCGAATATATGATCGGGAATACTGACTGGTCCGTGCAGTACCTGCAAAATATTAAGTTGATCACTACTGATTCCTTGAGCATACCCACAGCAATACCTTACGATTTTGATCATGCCGGAATTGTAAGGGCACCTTATGCAAAGCCTGCACCAGAACTTCAAATGGGCTCTACCTTAAATAGAAGATACAGGGGCTACTGTTTACCGGAAATGGATCAATTCACAGAAGTATTTGAAACCTTTAACAAGCTTAAGGATGATTTTTATGCCATCTATGACGGCAACCCATTATTAAGTAATACCTACCAAAATCAAACACTAAAATATCTTGACCAGTTCTATGAAACCATAAACGATCCTAAAAAAGCGCAGAAGGCTTTTTGTTATCCCTGTAATAAATCAGGCACCGGGAATATTGTAATCAAAGGATTGAAAAAAAATGAATAGGTATATTTTCAAATTGTTACTTCAAATAGAACTATACGCCAAGGATGTTAACCAACAAATTTTCCCGCAAACCCTAGATTAATTTTATACGTGACCAAATCCTTGTGTTTTTCTCAAACCTCAATAAGCAATACTAAAACTTCAATACGCAATACTCACTTCCCAATACCAATTATTCCCTTATATTTAGTGTTTAAATGTAGCATAGTTATTTACAAGTTCGCACAACCAAACGCAATGTAAACCACGAATTAAATGACAAAAAGAATTTTTATCCTTGGACTGGTATTTATTTTAAGTACACTAATCTTCTCATCGTGTAAGTCCAGCACAAATCTAATTGGGTCGACACCAACAATCAATTCAAAAGCGTCACTTAAAAAACCCTATGTGATATTGATTTCGCTCGACGGCTTTCGCTGGGATTATGTAGAGCGATTCAGCCCCCCGCATTTAAGTGGCTTTATTAACAATGGGGTAAAAGCCGAATCATTGATCCCTGCATTCCCTTCCAAAACCTTTCCCAACCATTATACCATTGCAACGGGCATGTATCCTGATAAGCACGGTATCTTAGGTAATTTATTTTACAGCAAAGCAAAGGATCTGACCTATAGTATCAGGAAACGTGAAATGGTTGAGGATGGCACCTTTTATGGGGGATCACCCATTTGGGTGCAGGCAGATAAAGCGGCTATGGTTTCTGCCAGTTATTTTTTTGTGGGTACCGAAGCTGATATCCAGGGCATAAGACCTACCTACTATACGAATTATGATGGTCAAATAAAAAATGAGATACGGGTTGCAGCAGTTTTAAACTGGTTGGCATTGCCGGCCAAAAAACGACCGCATATGATTACCCTGTATTTTTCCGATATGGATGATGTTGGCCATAGGTATGGACCTAATAATGATGCAGTATTAAAAAAGGCATTGATCAATTTAGATAGGAATTTGGGGGATTTGTTTAAAGGCGTGGAAGCAACGGGGCTACCCGTAAACATCATCATAGTTTCCGATCATGGTATGGCTGAACTATCTACCACGAATTTCATACCCACGGACGACATAGAAAATGATGACTTATTTTCCGTAGTAGACAATGGTGCCATTGTAAATATTCACCCAAAAAACGACGATCAGATCGACGCCATCTACAGGTATTTAAAACCTAAGGAAAAGAATTTCAAGGTCTATAGGACAGCAGACACACCAGGTTTTGAATATAGCCCCAAAAACAAGGACTGGGGAGCCATTCAAATTATACCGGATGTTGGCTATTATTTTGTAGGCAGCCAAAGAATAGCAGCCAGGAAAAAAAATCCCAACACCACCATTGGGGTACATGGGTATGATCCAAAATATAAAGACATGCATGGTATATTTTATGCCAATGGCCCTGCTTTTAAAAAAGGATATGTGCTACCTCCGCTAAAAAATATTCATATCTATCCACTGATGTGCAAGATATTGGGGTTAGAGATCCCTGATGATATAGATGGAAAATTGAATGCCATTGAAAGTGTGTTAAAAAATTAGGGCTGCCATAATCCCTCTATTTTAGGAGTTGGGTAAAGAAATTCATATCAATTTGGTATTTTTAGGGTATGCAGAAAAATCGTAGAACTTTTTTGAAGACCCTAGGTGCAGGAGTGACTGGAGCTATGGCAAGTCCAGGTCAACTATGGGCCCAGGCCACAGTCCCCTTAGACCATGCTATTACCGCTTTAGAAAAATCAAAACCAGCCGGTGCAGAAGCATATTGGGAGACCATTAGATCCCAATTCCATTTTGCCGAGGGGCTTACTTATTTTAATAATGGTTCTTTGGGGGCATGCCCCGATCCCATTCGTGAGGCCACGATGACCTTTCGAAATACCCTTGATGATTTTCCGTCAAAATATATGTGGGGCGGATGGGAGACACAAAAAGAGAATACACGAAAAAAAACAGCACAATTATTCGCTGTTTCTCCCGAGGAAATTGCCTTGATCCATAATACCACAGAGGGTATGAATCTTATTGCCCGTAGTCTAGATCTGCAAGCGGGAGACGAAGTTATATTGGCAGACCATGAGCATTCAAGCGCCGTGAATCCTTGGAAAGTATGGCAAGAAAGCAAGGGTATAAAACTGGTGCGCCCTACCCTACCCATTTTACCCAAGAGTGTAGAAGAGCTTGTCGAAATTTTCCGAAAGAGCATTACCCCAAAAACCAAAGTAATTTCAATGTGTCATTTGGTGAATACCAACGGTATGATCTTACCTATTAAAGAGGTATCACAAATAGCCCATGAAAAAGGAATTTTAGTCGCTGTTGATGGGGCCCAAGGGACAGGCATGTTCAACATTGACCTTAAAGACCTAGGGTGTGACTTTTACACGGTGAGTGCCCATAAATGGCTTTTTTCACCCAAAGGGGTTGGCCTCTTTTATGCCAAGGAAGCAAGTCAGCACTTTCTAAAACCACTGCTGGTTGCCCGCGGTTATGAAGATACCAGCATACGTAGATTAGAGAATTATAATACCAGAAACCTCCCCGAGGTTTTGGGGCTTGGTGCAGCATTGGATTATAGGGCAGCCATCGGCGCCCAAAAAATTCATGATCGCACTTTTGAACTGAAAAAATACTTTAGGGACCAAATCGCAAATAACCCAAAACTCCCTTTAAAAACCCCTGCCCTGGATACCCTTTCGGCAGGCATACAAGTAGTTGAAGTTATAGGCAAGGATGTGCAATCCGTTAAAACACAACTTTTTGATAATTATGGCATAGACAGTAGACCCATGAGCAAGTTTGGCTTAAATGCGGTCCGCCTATCCTTTGCAATATTCATTACCAAAAAGCAGATTGATGTGTTGGTGCATGCCTTGGAAACCATCGCCGAATCCTAAGTTGTATTATTTCACAAAAAGACCATTTTCACTGCCTAAAATACACGCAGATTTCATTGCCTTTGGAAAGCTATTTCATTAACTTGCAAAGTCCTTTTTTTTTGGGACTTCAACTGGTTAAAAATTAAACTATTATACCTATGGAAAGTAAAAATCAATCGTTTACAAAAAAAACCTTCGCAATGGCAATCACTGCAGTCTTTCTTTTCTCCATCAATATGGGATGTAAGGATTCTAATAAGAAAGCAGCCGAAGCAGAAGAAACGGCAGCAGTTACTGAAACCGTCCCTGATTTTCAGATCTCATTGGCCCAATGGTCCTTGCACAAAACCTTTTTCGGGGTTGAATCTATGGATTGGGAGCAATTTGGTAAAACCTTAATGGAATCACCCGACGATTTGTTAAAGGGCAAGGATCCCATGGACTTTCCGGCTATGGCCGCTGATTATGGCATACATTCCATTGAATTGGTCAATACCTTTTATTTCAGCAAAGCGGATGATATGGACTATTGGACCACGTTCAAAAAGAAATGTGATGACGCTGGGGTAACGGTGGGATTGATCATGTGTGACGCCTTAGGTAACTTGGGAGACGCCGATCCCGATAAACAATTGGCAGCGGTTGAAAACCATTACAAGTGGGTAGATGTCGCCAAATTCTTGGGAGCACATTCCATTCGTGTAAATGCCGCTGGTGAGGGTACTGCTGATGAAGTGGCAAAAAATGCTGTGGTCGGACTTTCAGCCTTAGGAAAATATGGTGCTTCCAAAGGCATTAATGTAATTGTTGAAAATCACGGTGGTCATTCTTCCAACGGCGAATGGCTTAGTGGCGTAATGGAACAAGTTGGTATGGACAATGTAGGTACGTTGCCAGATTTTGGCAATTTCTGCATAGAGCGCGGCCCTGATGGATGCCTAAACGAATATGACCGCTATAAAGGCATGAAAGAATTAATGCCTTATGCCAAAGGGGTAAGTGCAAAATCAAACGAATTTGATGAAGCTGGGAACGAAGTGCATTCCGATTTTGCCAAAATCATGAAGATTGTAAAAGATTCCGGTTTCAAAGGCTACGTAGGTATCGAATATGAAGGTGCTGAACTTTCAGAGGACGAAGGCATCAAAGCCACCAAAGCATTACTTGAAAAAGTGATTGCGGAACTATAGTCGAAAGACCACGAATTAAAATACTTAAAAATCAAAGCAACTTTTTCTCTTCGAGGGTTGCTTTGATTTTTTTATGGTTTTCCCAGAATTTTTTTTCAATAGCATCCATGAGTTGTTGAAATTCCGGCAGCTCTTTTATGTTGTCGACCAAGGGATCCATTTCCAAGAACAGTATGGTCCAGTAATGATAATTGCCTTGTTGTGAAAACAATTTCAAGTGCTCAAGGGCTTTTTGGGTATTCCCTTTGTACGAATAATATACGGCTAAACTTAGATCCTTATAAATAGACCTGTCTTTCTCGGCATACTCCAGATAGGCATTAAAAAGGGCATCGGATTCAGCATTTTAAAATACTTCAGGGAAATTTCGAGGACCGAAAATTCAATATTCATCAGCATTAGTTGATAATCCTTCAAATGGCACAAAATTAATTCGGGCATCGTATCTTTGGGGTTAATAAAACAATCCTATGAACAAGGCCCTCGAATTATTTAAATTACAAATTGGCAAGGACGCATCCCATTCCCCTAGCCCATTAATGCAATGGTTGAACCCCATATTGCTCAGTGCCAAAGCCGGTGAATTGGAGTTTTCCTATGTTGTACGCGAAGAAATGACCAACCCCTTGGGAATTGTTCACGGGGGGACTACGGCAGCTATTATTGATGATGCCATTGGGGCCGCGGTTTTCTCATTGGGTGTTTCTCATGTATACACCACAGTAAGCCTTTCTGTAGATTATTTTAGCCGTGCCCGGACAGGGGAAACCATCATTGCACAGACCAAAATCGTTAAAAAAGGCAGGCAGATCATCAATGGCGATTGTGAAGTCTGGAATGCCGATAAAACGCGATTGATCGCCAAGGGGCATTCCAACCTTATTCAAACTAAAATAGAACTCTAGTCCTTATTTTTTATCCCCTTTCATAGATTGCCCATTTTGGTTTAAGGTGACATTGATAATTTCGCCAGAATCATTCCGGGCAAATACTAATTGGGCAGAGACCACTTTATAGAAGAAAGTATCTTCCGCTTCTGGAAAAACAGGGAAATTCTGCTGCCCAGTGGCCTGCGCAAATAATTGATTGTCTTTGGTGGTAATGGTGATGGCAAAACCTGGAACCAATTCGTAACTACCTACATAATCTTCAAAGTTTGAGGCATCAACACTGATCTCCTCCTTTTCTGTAGCTGGTTTACGATCAGTCTCCACCCCTTTACTCCTAGCTATTCGGGCTGCAAAATTCGCCACTTTCTTTCCATTTTCCATAGCGAACGCATAGGTGGTCAATCCGCCTTCAAAATGAAACTCATTGGCAGAATCGGCATATATCTTTAATTTTTCGCTTCCTTCCCGTTGGCTATAAAGTTCCCCGTCTTCCAAAGTAATGGTCCGCAACACTTTATTATCGAACTCGTAATTGCCAACCCATTTGTTCAACTCATCGGCAGTAAGTGAAACGCTGACATCTTCTGTTGGATAGGGTTTACCTATGGCAAGAGCTGCCATTTTTACCGTAGCGTCCTGTGGCGATGCCCCATCTCGATTGGTCAATACAATTACATATACATTTTCCGAGGGCAGGTAGACGCCTTGGGTCACAAATCCAAATATACCACCGCCATGCTCTATACTCGGGCTGCCATTGATAGCGTTTATTTGCCACCCATATCCATAATTTGTTGGTTCCCCGTTGTTCAATATGGTATTGGTAAAAGCCTTGGCTTTACTCTCGGGAGTAATCAAGGTATTATTATGGATGGCCTCGTGCCATTTTACCATATCATCAACATTTGACATTAGAGAGCCTGCGGCATAAGGCAAGGTCATACTCAAAAATTTGGCTTTTTGGAATCCGTCTCCGTTTGGTGTGTATCCTATAGCCCTGTTCTTGATCAAATTGAATTTGCTTCCGTAATAGGAGTTTAGCATTCCCAAAGGTTTAAAGATATTTTCATCGATATATTCGGCATAGGATTTTCCAGAAATCTGCTCGATGATATGTCCTAAAATAATATAGCCGGAATTGTTATAGCTCCATTGCTCCCCTGGGTCAAAATCCATGGGTTCATTCTTAAAATGATCAATGATTTCAATTGGGGTTTTATCTTCCCTTGTCATGGCCATAAAACTACCCATATTGGTGTAGCTCTTAATGCCCGAAGTATGGTTCAATAAATTATGAATAGTAATCTTTTTACCCTTTGTAGGATACTCGGGCAAGTATTTGGTGATTTCATCATCCAAACCCAATTTACCCTGTTCCATCAACATTAATATAGAAACTGCTGTAAATTGTTTGGTTATAGACCCCAATTCAAATACATTTTCGGGCTTCATGGGAACATCAAGTTCCAGATTCGCCATCCCCAAGGCCTTACGGTACAATACCTTGCCATCTTTATATACCAATGCCGTTGCCCCAGGACTATCGGGTTCGTTATAATTCACCAATAATTCATCAAATTGGCTCGATAGATCTTGGGCATAAAGCGATACCAAGCTTGAAAGTGCAAAGACGAAAAGGAAAAGAAAGGCGGATTTTTTCATAGTGGTAGTACTGTTTTTCAGATTGATGTTCATTGTATTGGACGACCAAAGTATCACAATTGTTACATTATCAATACTATTTTTTAAATTTTAAATGAATATACCCCGCATCTGATTTTTACAAGCAAGAAATAAATATTCCCTTGTAAATCCATGGGTAACCACCCCATATTTCGTAAGAACCAAAATACTATTGCCCAAAAATGGCCGTTCTTATACGAAGTAATCCTAATCTTACATTTTTTATAGTATTAACAAACAACAATATAATGATAGCACCTAAAGACCATATTTACGAAAAAGAACGCTTGGCAGCTTTGGATTCATATTCTATTCTCGACACGCTTCCTGAAGAAGATTATGATAATATAACTGCTATAGCGGCCGAAATATGTGGTACACCCATTAGCGCAGTAAGTCTATTGGATAAGGAACGGCAATGGTTCAAATCGCATCATGGCTTAGATGCTACGGAAACGCCTAAGGAATTTGCATTTTGTGCACATGCCATTAACGAAGATGAAGATATTTTTATCGTACAGGATGCTAGAACTGATGAACGATTTCATGATAATCCATTAGTTGTTGGGGGGCCTAAGGTCATCTTTTATGCTGGTGTTCCCATCGAAACCGAGGAGGGATTGCCCTTGGGTACTTTATGCGTCATCGACCACAAACCGAAATTGCTGAGTCAAGGTCAAATGAATTCGTTAAAAGCGCTTTCAGTGCAGGTAATGAATTTGCTGCATCTACGAAAAAGTAATATGATGCTTGAAAAGTCGGTTGAAGACCTAAAAGAAAAAAACGAGGAGTTGGAACGGTTTGCCTACATCGCTGCGCATGACTTAAAATCACCCTTGAATACCATAAATACCACGGCCGAACTATTCACTGAATGTTATGCTTCAAAATTCGATGAGGAAGGAAAAAAGATGCTCGAATTTATTCAAAAAGCTTCGATTAAATTAACAGGGCTTATTGATGGGTTATTAAGCTACAGTAAAAGTGATTCCGTTTTAAAAGAAGGAGGATCTAATATTGATTTACGAATACTACGCAATGATATAAGTGGTCTTTTTTCATATGACAATTCTTTGGTATTGGAAGTGAGTTCCAAATTAAAGAGTATTGACAGCAACAAGGCCGCTATACATCAAATTTTAATTAATCTGGTGTCTAATGCCATTAAGTACAATGATAAGGACCAAGTTGAAATCCAAATTGAAATATGTGAGAATGACGATTTTTATGAATTTTCTGTCCAGGATAATGGTCCAGGAATAGCCATGGAAGAACAAGGTAAGGTATTTCAGATATTCAAGGTTTTGACACCTAAAGATAGGTTTGGACAGCCTGGAAATGGTATTGGCCTAGCCACGGTGAAAAAAATAATCGAAAAAATGGGGGGCACCATAAAGTTGGAATCTGCTAAAGGCAAGGGTTGTCAATTTAATTTCAGCCTTAAGAAAATAGAATGCACTACAAAGACCGTACAAATGGCCTAGTA
>CBDUKE010000100.1:0-10886 GCA_965367725.1 uncultured Maribacter sp.
ACGGAGAAATACTTAAAAAATATAAATATTGATTGAAGTTTGGAGTTCAGGGTTAAAAGGGGAATGGGATTGCTCCCATTTATCAAAATGACACTCAGTCCAATTTAAAAAGCAACATCAATATCCTTTGGTTTTTGACACAAGATTCAGAAGTTCTTGCCCACTTTCGAGGCGTCTATAATTCTCTAAAATCTGTGGTACAACAGAATTCGTATCAGAAACACTGGCATAATGTGGCGTCATATGCACTTTGGGGTGCTCCCAAAACGGATGATCGGTTGGCAATGGTTCTTTGTGGTAAACATCTAAACTAGCGCCTGAAAGATGGCCGCTGTTGAGCATTTGCAAAAGGTCATTGTCAACTAGATGCCCACCTCGGGCAACATTGATGATCTGTGCGCCCTTTGGCAATTGCGAGAATAAATCCCTATTTAATATCCCCGAGGTTTCTTTTGTCAATGGTAATAAGCAAACTAAAATTTGGGTCGAATTCAAAAAAGCCGTTTTCTCCTTGACCCCTGTAAATGTTTTAATTCCAGGTATATTTTTTTTGGACCCTGACCATCCTTGGACTTTAAATCCGAAGCGAAGTAAATCCTCTGCCAAAACCTTACCCAAAACACCAAGGCCCATAATTCCTATGGTTACATCCTCAATTCTTTGGTAATCTACAGGCTTCCAAACTTTATTGAATTGGTCGACTTTATATTGACTTAAATTTTTAAGATGACTGAAAACCAAAGCGATTACGTGTTCCGACATATCTTTGGCCAAATATGCATCGACAACGCGTGTAATGGGAATATTGGCCGGAAGTTCTTTATCCTCGAACAAAAAATCAACCCCTGCCCCACTTGAAGCAATGCATTCTAGATTTGGATACCCCTTTATAGCACCAGCAGGATGTTTCCAGACTAAAGCCATCTTAATCTTTTCCTTAGGATGCTCTTCCAAATAATTATAGATAGGAATTTCAGGAGCACTTCGCTTTAATGCTTCTTTCCACATTTCAATCTTATTGTCTTGTCTGATTATTACTATTCCCATATTAATCCAATATATCCAAAGCTCTGGAAAATCCTTCCTGAAAGCTCCAATTATTTTCTTGTGTTATGTTATATACCTTTACAATCCGGTCTTTAAAATTAGGCAATAAAGCGTTTATGGAAACGAACTGCACCATTTCATTAAACGAGTTCAACATACTTTTATAAAAAGCATCCGGGACATTTTTATCCTGCGAAAAGGATTGGGCAATTTCTAGGTTATACATCATAACATCGGCTATCAGATGTGGCTCCACCCCCAATTTAATAAAGTGCTTTATATATTTCTGCGCAACCGATCTTCGGGCTTTTGGGCGTCTTCTTTTCAAGGGGAAATACTCATTTGAAATCTTTGCCTTGGCCTCTTGAACCATTTTGTCCTCTTTCGGGTTGAAAATAAAATCGTAATACTCCTTAACTACTGGAAAGCGAGTATAAAGATCCATAAGCTGTTCTTCAAGCTCTTTCTTTTTTAATTCAGTCAAATATTTTTTAAGAGCCCTTTTACTCATGTCATTCAGTTAAGTTTCAAAAATACACTTTGCCTGCAGAAAATGAAGCACCTAATTAGTGCAATATCATAAATTGCTGATAAAATTTGAATAACAATCTTTATATCCTTTGGAAAAGACGGAATATTAATGTATTATGAACTCTTGTAGAATGTTCAACTCAAAACACTAATTACACATATGAGGCAACTTAAGATTATCAAGCAGGTAACCAATAGAGAATCAAAATCGTTGGACAAATACCTACAGGATATCAGTAAAATTGAATTAATAAACGCACAAGAAGAAGTAGAATTAGCACAACGCATACGGACTGGAGATCAAGCTGCTCTTGAGAAATTAACCACTGCCAATTTAAGGTTTGTAGTTTCAGTAGCTAAGCAATATCAAAATCAAGGCCTAAAACTCCCTGATTTGATCAATGAAGGAAATTTAGGGCTTGTCAAGGCCGCAAAACGATTTGATGAGACCCGAGGGTTCAAATTCATTTCGTACGCGGTATGGTGGATACGTCAATCCATCCTACAGGCATTGGCCGAACAGTCAAGGGTTGTTCGTCTTCCTTTGAACAAGATCGGTTCTATAAATAAGATTAAAAAGACATTTTCTTATTTAGAACAAGCTCATGAGCGACCACCTTCTGCTGAGGAAATTGCCAAGGAACTTGAAATGACGGTTACCGAGGTAAAACAATCGCTAAAAAATAGCGGAAGACACGTATCAATGGATGCCCCGCTTAGGGATGGCGAAGATTCCAATCTTTATGATGTGCTTCGTTCCAGTGAATCACCAAGACCTGATAACCTATTACTGCAACAGTCTTTAAATACTGAAATAAATAGAGCATTGGAAACCTTGTCTCCTAGAGAGGCTGATGTTGTTAAGCTCTACTATGGTATTGGTGACCAGCAGTCAATGACCTTGGCCGAAATTGGACAGACATTTGACCTTACCAGGGAGCGTGTTCGTCAGATTCGGGAAAAAGCGATTCGAAAATTACGACATAACTCACGTAGTAAACTTTTGAAAACCTATTTAGGATAACGTTAAACTTTATTCCAAAAAAAAGAGCCCTAACTACTAAGTCAGGGCTCTTTTATTTTGTGTAACAACTACTAAGAAAAACTCAGTTTGCTGATATTGGTGTCTACCAGAATCTCATTTAAATCCTCTATGAAATTCAAGTAAGCTGCGTTGTCGGGGTTCTGATTTGCCATAATAAGGGGTTTTTGGGGTTTTAAAGGTCGAAACGACTACATATAGTCTAATTCAACTAATTCGTTTAAACTTAAAATTTCATTTAAATCTTGGAGGAAGGTTAAATATTCCTCACCGTAGGTATCGTACAACATGGGGGTTTGGGTTAGGTTAATTATTGATTTGGGATTCAAATTTCATATCGTAAACATATAGATAACGAGTATTTGGTACAATTAATTGTGGTGTATCAGGCAAATTTTGTTGTCAAAAGTTCATTTTAAATGGAGTAACCAAATTCTATGGAAATTTAGCCCGTGCAGTTCATCGGTTTTTTATGCATTTTGTCGAAAGGTCAGTAAGCTAGAACTTTACATGGTAGACGAAACCTGCGGCCAAGGACCAATAAAAATTACCTGAATCAAAAGCCAATTCCTGTCTTACAATGCCCAAATGGGCCCTATATAAATGTGGTTGTTTTTTGCCGGAGAATTGATATTCCATTCGAAGATGCTGTGATTCAATAAACAGAAGTGTTTCTGCCAATAATTCGTCACCGTCCTGCAATTGTTTTAAATCGGGCATGAAACCATAGCCTGCCATTAATCCAAAATAGTTTTCACGATCCTTTAAATATTTTCTTCCCAAAATAGTTCCTGAGACACCTAAGGGCTTGTCTTTTGACTGTGTAATGTACGGTCTCGCCGATAGATAATAGTTTCCTTTATACAGTCCCACACTGCCTGTAATAATGCTCACCTGTTGGTCATTGAAAGCCATATACCGCGCTCCTGCGGAGACCTCCATAGCTTTTGGAAGATTTGCGTATAACTCTATCCCGGCCCTATGGGCAGGAAATATTGGAGCAGCTGAAAATGCATAATTAGTATAGGCATAGAATTTTTCTGAAAATTTGGGGTAGGCATCCAATTCGTACTGAATGCCGTTGGTTTGAAAGCGGTTACTAAAATTTATCCTGGGTATAATGCTTCCCACCTTGGTTTCCCGCTTATATTCCAAACTCGAATTAATCATGGGGTCATAGGCAACGTTAAAAATCTCATAGGAATTTGAAAAAGCAATCCTATTATGGTACACCTTATTCTCAATAACTATTTTTTCAATATTCTCTATGGGTTTTTCAGACTGGTTTTGAGCAGATCCCGGTGTTTGCTCTAAGATTTCTTTACGGAGCTTTAATAAGAGTTCGTCATCATTTAAATTACCAATAGCTTTATTTGCCAATCCCAGTGCTATATAATACTCCTTGGCATAGATTTCATTCTTGATAGCGGCAACCCATGTTTCTTTATTCTTTTTGTCAGTGGAGGTGATTTTATTAAAATGGCCTCTAGCTTTGTCATAATCGCCATCCCAACTATAAGTACTTGCCAATAGGTTGCGTACATCATTATAGTTTGGGTACCTTGTTAAAATAGCGTTCAATGTATCTTGAGCTATTGCGCGTTTTCCACTAAATGCCAGATTCTGTGCTGCACGGAAAGACATATCCGGATTACCGTTATATTCGAATTCCTGGGCAATTCCCAAGAAACTTAGAAGAGAGCCGAAAATTATAAGATATGTTTGTTTTATCCTCATTGCTTATTTGCAGAAGCGATGTTTGCTTCCTTTTTTGTTTTCTTTGCTGCTTTCTCAATCGCATTATTCGCAATTTGTTCCTTGGCCCTGGCTAACTTTTCTTCAATTTCCGGTGAGGAAATATTATTATGTTGAATTGTTTTGAATAATCCAACAGCCTGTTCACTTTTATTCGCCCAATAATAAGTGTCTAACAAAGCGGAATAGGCATCGGTATATGTTGGGTACTTTCGAATAGCTTCAGTTAATACACCAATGGATGTGCTATGATCCTGTCTCCAAGAATGGATTCTTCCGATTAAAACCTCGGTGTCGGCATGTCTGGGTATTTTACTCAGGATGTAATTTGACAATAACAAAGCCCGGTCCCACTCCTTATCAATAGCCAAGTTTCTAGCAGTTTTATAGGCATTGTCGAAGTCCTTTCCGTTAAATACGCTTTCTACCCAAACTAATTCAGCTTTAGTAAACTCATTCGTACTCTTGGTGTACAAAGCTTCTGATTGTGGCAGGATTTTATTATTTACTGTGACGTACTTATTTATAGCCTTAAATTGCTTGAAACCATCTATTGCCCAGTTTATCTGCACATCATCTTCCGCTTTGGTCAGGGCAAGATTACTGTCGAGTTCATATACCCTATCATTCGATACAAACAGATTTTCACGAATATAATCCTGAATATTGTTCCTGTCCCTAAATAAAGGAATCTGTTTAGCACGCATAAAAACTGTCTTATGCAGAAGATTATCTCCCATCCAAGCCACCTGCTTTGATACTTGCATGTTGTATTTTGAATCCAGCATGGAAATAATGGCAGGGGTAATATCTGCATGGGAAACAAGGGACTTGATTTTTTTAGGGGCTTTTACCAAGGGCCCAAATACCATTAGAGGAACTCTGTATCTTCCTAAATTATTGTCTTGCGGCAAGTCTTTTAAATTATGGCTTCCTGTGATTATGAAAATGGTATTTTCGAAATCTTTTTGATTTTTATAAGCGTTCATGAATCTTTCAAGCGCTTTATCCGTGTAAAGTAGACTGGCAAAAACCTCTTTGTTCCTCCTCACCAATTTCTTCGTTCTTTTGTCCATTTGGGATTCGGCCAAGATGCTATCAACTTTTTCCTCATACAATTCCGATTCGGGAATCAGAAAGGGATTTTTTGTACTCAGGGTCAAGAAAACATCCAGTCTTGGTTTCATTGTTGTGTTTTCCAGGGATTGCCATTTTCTAAAAAGTTCTTCATCCGGATACCCCAATGTTATCCCCGCAGCATCTTCATCTTGCATTTGATAACCCTGACCAAATCCTTTTTTATCCAAGATCGCATCTACTCTTTCTTCATCCAAAAATCGATCCAAGCCATTCAAGGCGCTATTACCACCATAATTGAATGAAGTCCTATAGCCGTTTTCCTTGAGGATACTAAACAAGGTTTGGCGATACACGTTATTGGTCAGGTTAGTAAATCCACTCTCACCAAATGGTAAAGAACCCAAGATTGTTGGTAGCGCGGCAAAACTCTCCCCTGTATTGCTCAGATGATTTTCCCAGTATAAAGAGCGTTCTGAAAGTGAATTGAAAAATGGTGTGAATCCTTTATATTTTGCATGCTGTCCAATAAAATCAGACCCTAGTCCGTCAACAATCAATACAACGATATTTGGCTTTGCCTCTGACAACCCCAATAGATTACCAAAATCATTTTCAAGCTTATATTTCTTTACCAAGGGAAATTCTGCTTCACCTTCATATTTATTGAAATCGAAAACATAATTAGCCACACTCTCAAGATAATGCTGGGTTTTGTTTTCATTGATTGGTTTTTTTTCTGAATTTAATGTAGCTAGGAACAGACTGAACAAAACTATCGTGAAAGGGTACATTTTACTTACCACATTATATAATGACTTTGTGAGCTTTGTGAACCAATGAAAGAGGAATAAGGCAACCAATAAGCTGATCAAGATAGGAAGTATTGAAAAGCCCTCTCTTAGAACTTCCGTGAAATTGAACATGCCATACCCCAAAACCTCATAATTCTGAATATAATGTTCTATCAATGCACCTTCTATAAGAATTAAAATACCCAATACTATTTTAGTGCTCTTATAACCCAAGCTGGGTTTTTTTCCTTCCAGATAATTGAATAAGAACGCCAAAAATAGTGCAGTCAAGGCTGTGAAGCCTGTATGGTGCATGACCAAAAGAAAAAAGCTTTTATTTAAAAAGGTATCCAATACTCCATCAAAATAAAGTCTGAAATTTTGGTAAAATGACAATACTATCATGCAACCAAAGAAGGCAAATACCAAAGGAATAAAATCCTTCAACGCCTTAGGTTGCACATTAGTTGATATGTCGTTTTTTACCTGCATATTATGTTGCTTTCGCGAATCCTTTTCGAACCTGTGATCCCCAGCCCGATTTTATTTTAAATAATTTTTTGTAATTACCCCTTACTGCTGCCCAGACAACAATAGGATGGAATACCAGGGGTTCTATTATAGCGTAGCCCATTAAGGTTAATATATCCCTTGTCTTACCATACTCATTATAAGAATACACATCCCATAGAATGGCATAGAATGAAAACATAATTGAGAACATATAAACGGTAGCGGTTATCGCTATAAAATAATCCCAGTTCATAATACCCAGATAGGCAAAAATCAATACGGTGAAAAACCCAAAAAACTCTAATAGGGGTGACAACCATTCGTAAAAAAACCAGTAGGGATAACTCAAAAGACCTAATTTCCCGTACTTTGAATTAAAGAACATGTCCTTGTGCTTGAACAAGGTTTCTAAATTTCCTCTAGCCCAACGATCTCGCTGGTTGATTAAAATTCCTAGGTCTTCAGGCACTTCAGTCCAACATAATGGGTCGGGAATGTATTCTATGGTATACGGCTCTCCAAGATCGTGCATATATCGCCGCATTTTAAAAACAATTTCCATGTCTTCCCCCACTGTATTAGTATCATACCCGCCTACCGCTAGTGCAGTTTCGCGGTCAAAAAAACCAAAGGCACCGGAAATGATCAAAAGGCTATCTATACGACCCCAAGCCATTCTTCCTAAATTAAAGGAACGTGTGTATTCCAATAACTGAAATCTTGCAAGCCAATTCTTTGGGAGATGGATTTCTTCCAAATGTCCACCATTAATTTTGCAAGAATTTGCTATTCTTATAACCCCGCCAACGGCGATTACTTTTTTCTTAGAACGTTGATAAAAAGATTTTACTACATGTAATAGGGCATCAGGCATTAAAAGGCAATCCACATCTATACAACCTACATATTTGTTGGTAGATAAGGCCATTCCTGCATTCAATGCATCCGATTTACCCCCGTTTGCCTTATCAATGACGGTTAGTTTTGAAAACGATCGCTGTTTCGACTTATAGATACCACGTACTGGTTTTGAATTCCAATCTGGGTTAATTTGTTGATCAATTTTTTCTAAACTATAGGCATCTATCATTTTTTGTAGCGTGTCATCCTTGCTCCCATCATTTACAACCATTACTTCATAATTCATATATCGTAAAGACAATAATGAGCGGACATTTTCTACAATTGTCAGGCCCTCATTATATGCAGGCGCAATTATCGTAATGCTTGGTGCCATTGGTGATGCAGCAATTTTTGTAAGATCACCGAAACTGTTTTTATTTTTGTAATGAAAGGAACTTAGTGAAGCTAAGTAGCCCATTATAGTGAACAACGTAAACAACAGAACCGTGTACGATAAAAACACGATGTTAATGTATTCCAGGATGATATTTGAGACACTACTATCCATTTAACTTTTCCAATAATTTATTAGGGATTGCCATCAACTGTGATAAAAATGTACTGTTCATGTTTGTTTTAGAAAAACTTTTACCTTCTTGATGTTTCTCCGCATTGGTTTTATATTCTAGGATGAACTCATCGGTGAAAGTCAATAGATCTTCATATTCATAGCGTTGGTCCAAAGAGCATTCAAATGTATTTAACACGTCAACAGACGCCATATCCATTTCTTTACGATTTGCATTTGAGAGCCGATCCTTTAATACTACTAATGCAGTTTCTGCTTTTGTACTTATTTCACTATTGGCATCATTAACCAGCTGCGCCAGAAAACAAACTTCCTTTTCATCACCAATAGCTTCTAGTTCATCCATTAAAATCAATTTAGATTCTAAATCAGCATGTATGAACAAATGCTCAAAAACACTTGGTCTGACTGTTTTATTATTAAAATCAATTACTTTTTCAATACTATAAATTACATCACGAATCCGTTCTTGGATTAAAGGCCTGGATTCTTCTAAAAGTAAGTTGGTCAAAAAGGGAATTTCACGATGATCCCCCAATTCTTCAATATCAGACAACAAACAAATCAATTCCGAAGTTTCATTATCGAATTCATAAGGCTTAGGAATTATCGATAATATAGCTTCCATTTCCTCTTTATTAAACCCATCGCTAGGTGTATCTTCTACTAAATCTGACCATTTAATCAACTTCTCTTCCTCTTCCTCTTCCTCAACACTCCCTTCTACTTTCAACTCTTCATAGATTACTTCGATTGAAGAGATTTCGTGTGAATGATTTTCCTCTTCATCCTGATTGCGCTCCAATATTTCTTCTATTACCATCTTTTCCTGCTGCACTATAACTTCTTCATATTCCAACTCAAATTCGCTCAATGTTTCTTGAAACAGTTTTTCTTCTTTATTAAACCCATCGCTAGGTATATCTTCCACTAAATCTGACCATTTAATGAATTCCTCCTCCTCTTCCTCAACATTCCCTTCCACGATCAACTCTTCATAGATTACTTCAATTGATGAGATTTCGTGCGAATGTTTTTCAGCTTTATCCTGATTGCTCTCTAATATTTCTTCGATTACCACCTTTTCCTGCTGCGCGATAACTTCTTCATATTCCAAATCAAATTCGCTCAATGTGTCTTGAAACAGCTTTTCCTCTTTGTCTAATATATTTTCAACTTCATTATCAACAACAATGGGTAAAAAATTCAAATACTTATCTATTAAATCAGGTATTAAAGGGCTAATATCTTCAACGATTTCCTCTTCTTCAGATTTCTTAGTGGCCTTAATTTCACTATATATAACGTCTAAAAGATTAACGTCTACCTCAATTTCTTCAGATTTGTCATTAGCAGGCACTACTATAGGTAAAAAGCCTAATAAATCCTCTACTTCTAGCTTATCTACATCAGATTTCTCCTCAATTATCTCATCCTTAATCGGCAGATCAATTTCAAGAGGAGCAGATTCAATTTCTTCTTCTAACACCTCTTTGGCTTCATTACATGTGACTTCCTCTGGTTTTTCATCATTGACCTCTTTATTGTTGGTTTCTTTTATTAAATCTTCTGGAACAATAATACTTTCAGTGCTTTCAATATCTTTTGTTGGCATAATACTTTCCGGGACGATTGAATTGATTGCATTCAAAGCTTTACTTTTTACTAAAAAATGGACCCTTTTATGTTCTATCTGTTTTAAAAATTCGATATCACCAGTATCACCCAAATCTGCAATGGCTCCTAGAATTAATATCTTAATATCTGTTGAGCATCTCCAAAACACCAATTTCAAAGTATCTAAAGCTTCTACTACATGAAATTCCCTTAGACAGTAAATGGCTTCTTCCTTGATTTGGTTGTTGCGATGCTTCAATAGTTCAATTAAGGATGCTTTTGCATCATTCTGGTTGAAGTGTTTTATGAACCTGAGGGCTAATAGCACCACATGCTTATTTTTCGAAGTAAGCCAAGCTTTGAATCTGGGAGGCTCAAAATCTTTATTGTTTCGTAGAATTTCTAGAAACACCAATTGTTGCCATTCAGAAATCCTATATTTTGTGGTATCCATAAAATGGGAAATCCCTTCATTTTTAAGGGTTACCGTTGCAATTTCCGCCTGTTTTCTAATGACACTTCTTTTATTATTTATGAACCCGACAATGAATTGGTATGACTCGGTTACCTGCATCTGTGTTAGTTCCAGTATGCCTTTAGCTACTACTTCCCACCTCCAACTCTTTAATTTTTTGTAGGAGTCTTCGTGTAATCCTAAATTTTTATAAAGATGTATTAACTGCTTTTGGGTATCACCAGATACATCTTTACTTAAATCAAGAAGTATGCTGATAAGTACCTTACGGTCGAATTCATTCTTCAACAAATCCCTAATTAGAATTTTATGCTTGATATAAATGTGCTTCTCTTCTTTTGGGGCATCATTGGAATAAAAGATAAATTCACTGATCATGGGAGACAATTCCTTTTTCTTTTCCTGTACTCTACGAGAAGTGGTCCTAAGCTTATTTCTGAAATAAAAAATTGTTGAAAAAATTACAATAGCCAAACCTAAAAACAACATAGTTAAATCCCACAAAAGATCCGTCTGGATCTTTGGCACGCTTATTAATGGGATTGTAGTGTATGTTAGTTTTTCGAACAATTACTGGTTTTTGGCTAATTCTCTTTCTACGCG
>CBDUKE010000101.1:0-10818 GCA_965367725.1 uncultured Maribacter sp.
TAATGGATTAAAGAAGCCGGAAGAAACCTTCTATTAAGGGTACTTCAATGCAACTTCAACGTTATGTTAATAAAGCATGTTTTCGCAGAAGACGGACCACCATATTTGCTTTAGTTCATGGGTATAACCACTCCTAATAGTCCTCTTTCATCCAATTGTACGGCGTTCTTTTTATCCAAAGCCCACGTGTAAAATCGGGAAAATTTTGTGGTTCCCCATTGTTCTCGATAGACACTTCCGATAAAGGGGTGATGGCACTCCATGCTGCAGCATCATAGGCATCCAATGGAGGTGCAGAGACAATTGGGGAACCGCTATTACAGGCGGATTTGGTATATATTCCAAAAGATACGTTACGCCATGAGGAAAAGGGACGACGATTACCAGCTCTGCGATGAGGCCAAGCTCGAAGAGAACGGCGGCAGGTACAAACAGGGAGAGGGAGTCAAAAACAGGCCAAGGTACTGGTAATGGCGGGATCGAAAACGGTGCCCCCTTCAGAGATTTGTTGACGAACCTGTTTTGTACATTTAGTATATTGGAAGTTATATCAAATTAAATTGGAGATTAGATTATGAAAAAAGTATTTAGAGTGAATAAGATCACGTTAATTTTTGGTCTGGTGTTGACAGGCTTGTTGTGTGATGCATGTGCGGATGATAGAAAAGTAGCCCCACTTGTTTTTCAGGCGCTTGACTATACAGAGAATCCTGTTGATATTTCGAATCCGGACAGAGGTGCCTATAGAGGCCGATGGCAGAATATATCGCCGAATTTGGTGAATGAGACTAATTCGCCTTTTGGTATTACGCCTGAAGTAGATCACCGGGTTCCGGTTGACATAAATTCTGTGCTATATCAAGGAAGACAGGTGCCGCCTGTGGAAGGTGATGATATCGAAGAGACTCAATTTTATAATGGAGTTAATCAAAACGCTAACCCCTACGTTGGCGGTACCGGGATCTCTGCCCTTCCTTCCATATCATTTATGTGCTTTGACTTGTGTAACTTTTCGTCAAACGCGTTCCTCTCGGCGAAAGATGCTTTTGCATACAAGGATGATGGACTGTTTGCAGACCCGGGCACCGGGGCCACAAGAACAGGAAAAACTCAACCCTTAACATCGTTTGCGCTTGATTATATCAGGGGCCTACTTCAGAAAGTGAGAGATGGCAACGGCGTAGCCTTCGTGAAATTTTCTTATGACGGCAACGGGTTTAATTATATTGAACCCCATAAGTATCCCCACCTAAATCTCACCCAAGGACTCATACATGGACCTGAGCCAACATTCGTAACTGATAATAATCCATCGGCCATGTGCAATGTACCCGGTCATGAGGACAAAAGCTGGATACAATATCATATTTGGCAGCTTAAACCCATTTTCCATGAATTTGAAGACATCATCATGTGTGTTAAAACGGGGATGCTTGGTCCATGGGGCGAACAGCACTCATCACCTGAAGCTCAAAGTGTGGATGCTTACAAGATGCTTTTGGATGCATATCTGGAAGCTGTTCCCGCTTCGCGTGCGCTTTTAACACATGCAGGCGGATTTCTGGCATGGTATAATGAAACGTATGGGACCACCTATACCTTTACTAATATAGACGCCATGCCGATTCCGCCAAAGGGCTCGTCGGAAGCACGGTTTGGTTTTTTCAATGATAGTTATGCGGCTGGTAGTTGGGGTGATAATGGCTCGATTTCCGAAGGAAACCCTATGATCAATAGTAGATACGGCAGTAGTACATATGATCGTTACAGAGTTATCACATGGTTAAATAAGCAAAACCAAATCGTTCAGGGTGAAGGTGGTATCGGCAATAATGTTTTTGGCACTATGCCGGGCGCTATTTTGGAAGCCCAACAACTCCGGACAAGTAATTTGAATATGAGACACGGTAATTATAACCGATGGAATAGTTTTATTTATAATGAAACAAACGTCACTACACCGGTTACGTTCCCAGCCAATGATACAGAAGAATTTCCCTCATACAGTGGAGAAACTAAGACGGCAATTTTTGACCCGGTATATGACGGCAAAACCGGGCTAGAATATTTTCGCGACAGAATGGGTTACCGATTAGTGTTGCGTGAGGCTAATGCAAGTGAATTTGTAGAGCAGAAAGGCACCCTTATATTCGAAGGGAAGATCCAAAATGTCGGCTTTGGTAATGTTGTCAACCAAAAAAAGGTGTCAGTTATTCTGAAGTCCAAAGATGGTTCTAAATCTTATGTGGCGGCTACGAACCTTGACGCAAGGGATTGGCTGACTGATGAGGGTGGCAACGGCAGGCCAGACAATACTGCTGCATGGCGTGATTTGAACTTCTCTATTAATATGGACGCATTTGGTGAGGTGTCTCTTGGTGACTATGATATTTACTTGAAAATCAATGATCCTAAAGAAACTAGCGCAATCAAGCGCTGTATACGATTTGCGAATAAGGGAAATAGTTGGAATACTTCCCTTGCTGCAAACTTAATTGGATCGACAACAATTGCTCCATAGATTTACATAGGCAATGGCTTATATTTATTGTATTAAGAAAGAGGTTAGGCTATGGAAAAAGTATTTAGAGTGAATAGGATTTTGTTAATTGTTGGTCTCGTATTGACAGGCTTGTTGTGTGTTGCATGTGCGGATGATAGAAAAGTAGCCCCGCATAAAATTTAACTTTTAAATAAAGGTAGAAACTATGATAATCAGAATTTTAGTATTGTCCGCGATTTTTATACTAAACGTTAGTGGGCAGAAAAATGAAAAACAAGAATTAATAAACAATAATACCAACGCCACTTTGTCGATGCAAAGTGAGGAGAAAGTTACTTGGAACCCAGAGATCGAAGAAATGGAGTTTAATCTGTCGCACTTGTCGGGAGTGATAAATTTTAGTAAGAGCCACCACTTTAGCGAGGTGCGCTATACGCCATCGAACATGCTAATTAGTCCTGATGGAAGTGGAATGGAACATGTCGGTTTATTAAATTTTTTTCGCGTGTTGGTTAGTGGTGGGTACTTGACCGAGCTTAGGGCAGAAAAGCCGCTCGTAAAACCGGAGAAAGATGGAGTCACTCTCACTTGGCTGCCCACGATTCGACGCCAGGCAAATGTGACCATCAGGTTTACTTTCCGCGAACCGAACATCATTGACATGGATATGTCGGTGGAGTCTCTGGCAAATTATCCCGGCTTCGAGATTTTGCTATCGGCCTACCACGCACCGGGCTTTGTCTCAGGGGCTTATGTCGCCAAAGAAGAGTTTGGACCTGTGGTGCCAGAGCAGATTCGCATTACCGACCAACCCATGATTCACGGCATATGGCCATTCTTTCCCCGGGATGAAGCTGGGGCCAACTTGCTCACCGATGGACGCCACCAAAAAGGTCGTTGGTACTGGCGGATGGCAGTCGGACGACGCTACGGCATGCCAATGGCATTTTTCAACAAAGGCGATGTCGATGTCCTCCTAATGGGGCGTCCGGAAGATGTTTATGCCGTCGGCGCCACTTACGAAGGAGATCCAGAAACCGACGACATAGCCGCACACCGCAGTCTCTATCTTTCCCTGTTTGGTGAAGATCTCGTTGCCGGCGAAGGGCGACGAACACAAATGCGAATGGTTATCGGCAAATTTGGAAGCGACCCGAAAAAACATGCTTCCCTGTACGAAGCATTTCTCAATGATGTAAAATTAAAGCCCCGCTCTCACGAAAGTACCCCGCACAACGAAGATGACACCATCAAATGAATTATGGGATTCGGGGCCTCTATGTATGAAACTACCTTTCGTATATTGGAAACCCAAGACGAGCACTTTTATGAAAAAGATTTGTTCAAATAGCACGGAGCACTAAATGGATTCTTCACGTTTACACGGTCATAACAAATTAATGTATAGCGTGTTTTCGCAGAAGACGAACTACCATATTTTCGTTACTTCATAGGTGTAGCCTGTCCTAATAGTCCTCTTTCATCCAGTTATAAGGGCTTCTTTTTATCCAAAGTCCACGTGTAAAATCGGGAAAATTTTGTGGTTCCCCATTGTTCTCAATAGATACTTCCGATAAAGGGGTTATGGCACTCCATGCTGCAGCATCATAGGCATCCAATGGAGGTGCTATATTCAATTTGGCAGATTCTACAAAAGAATTGATCACAAAGAAATCCATTCCCCCATGTCCTGCATCTTCGGCATATGCTCCATATTTTTTCCAAAGTGGATGGTCATATTTTTGCAACCATGCATCTGCCTTATCCCATTCGTGGGGTTTTGATTTACCTTCAATATATATTCTATTCCCGTCCACTTCCCAAAGACCATTAGCTCCTTGCACCCTAAAGCCCAAAGAGTAGGGTCGTGGAAGGTTACAATCATGGGTGACAATAATGGTCTCCCCATTTGCAGTTTCTATGGTAGACGTAATAACATCACCTTGTTTAAATTTCACTTTTGCGTTCGGGTGATTTTCAGAGCTATTCTCTACGATATACTTATGTAACCCAATTGATTTGGTGGCACTGGAGGTCATTGAAACAAATCTATTCCCGCGGTTAATATTAGCCATTACGGCAATAGGCCCCACACCATGTGTAGGATAAACATCAGCATTGCGTTTTACGGAATGTTCCGTACGCCATTTTGCCTCGGATATTCCTTTTTCTCCAAACTCAACCCCTTTTCCATAAGCATCTTTACCATCGTTGAATTTCACATGTCTAAGGTCGTGCTGATACCCACACCTAAAATGAACCAATTCGCCAAAAACGTTTTGTCTTACCATATTAAGTACGGCCAAAATATCCCTTCGATAGTTTACATTTTCCAAGATCATCATGTGGGTCCCGGTATTTTCATGTGTATTGACCAAGTCCCAACATTCCTCCATTGTATTTGCGGCAGAAACCTCAACGCCGGCATATTTGCCAGCTTTCATGGCATCAACTGTCATTCGAGTGTGCCACAACCATGGGGTGGCAATGATAACTGCATCCACTTCATTTAGTTCCAATAAATTGCGATAGTCATAATCATTCTTGCCGAATACTTTAGGAACCTTACCACCTGATTTCGAAATTAGATTTTTGGCAATATTGATGCGTGCAGGGTCCACATCACAAATGGCAGTAATATTTACATCCTTTCGCATCAACAGGTTTTCGAGGTGATTGGTACCACGTAAGCCCACTCCTATCATGCCTACATTCAATTTTTCGTTTTCACTTGTTTCATACATGCCAAATGCAAGACTTGGAGCCGTAAAAATACCTGCTCCTACAATCGAGGTTTTTTGAATAAAATTTCTTCTGGATTTCATATCAATATTCAGATTTTTGATGGTAATACTAAAATAAACTATCTTTAGTTTACTCAATGGATAAATCATTTTTAATGTACAAAAATTATCCAAATGATTTAGCAACTACATGCTGATCTTCGTATTTTAAGATCTCTAAATTATAAACCGCAGTTATGAAAAACACAATTTATCTTTTAATTGCCATCATTAGTCTGATGGCTTGTAAGCCAAAGTCTGAGCAGCAATCTACACATGATAGTCAAGCAGCATCAACAGATATAGCGGCTATTAAAAAAATTGATGTTCACGCCCATTTTAAGTATTCACGCTCCTATTTGCCTACTTTGTTTAAAGAAAGAAATATGCAGTCGGTGTTAGTGGATGTAATCAAAGTAGACTCCTCTGTTATTTCCAGAAGTTGGGATGAATATTTGATTCATGCCCAAGCAAATCCCGATTTATTCTTTCTCTGTTCTAGCTTCATAGGTGTTGGTATTGATTCTCCAGATTTTGCACAGCAAACCATTGATCGATTAAGTGAGGAAATCAATTCTGGGGCTCGAATGGTAAAGGTGTGGAAGAATTTTGGAATGGTTACAAAAGATAAGAACGGTAATTTTATACAAATAGATGATCCACGCTTGCAACCGATTTGGGATTTTTTGAAAGATAAAGGTATTCCTGTAATCGCACATATCGCCGAACCTGAGCAGGCATGGAGGCCACTTGATGATCCAACTAATCCTCATTATGGATACTACAAAAACAATCCTCAGTATCACGCCTTTAAGATTCCGGAAATTCCTTCTTATGAAACGATTATTTCAGCAAGGGACAGTTGGATAGAAAAAAATCCGGATCTAAATATTTTATGTGCCCATCTTGGGAGCATGTCCAACCATGTTGAAAGAGTTGCCGAACGCCTTGATAAATTTCCCAATATGTATGTAGAAACTGCTGCACGATTTGGGGATTTAGCAAGACAGGATACTAAAAAGGTAAAGGCATTCTTTGAAAATTATCAAGATAGGATCATGTTCGGTTCGGACTATGGGAATTCTACACCACAGGATGCTATGACAGAAGATGAACTCCAAACGGAGCAATTGAATCTAGAAGAAAGCTATGATGTGTTATGGCAATACTTAAGTGGTACTGATTCATTGGTGGTAAGGGGGCAAAAAACGTTAGGTTTAGGACTTCCTTCCGGCATTTTAAGCAAAGTCTACTATGAAAACGCCGCTAATTTCCTGAAACTTGAATAGATAGTTATTTCTCTGTTCTACTTGTTCCACAAAAAAAGTTCAAGCTTTCGCTAAGACTTCCGTTCTCACTTCGTGGTTCCCCGCCTTCATTGCATTCCGGACCGGCAGGCTGGGCTATAGGACCATAATTATCAAAATGTCTTTATTACGAGAATTACTTTCGCACTGATGCTGACGTTGGGCGCTTTTTTTTGCTTCGTTAGGTTCTTATTGTGCTTTTGGTATAACTAATTTTAAGCGTATTTTTAATACAAATAGAATTCAATATGGGGACAAGAAGGGATTTTCTGGAAAAATTGACGGTTTCAGCGGTAAGCTTACCAATATTGTATGGTCCAACAAGTCTTTTTGCTGCCTGTGAACAGCCTTATAATGGCCCAATATTAAGAGTCGCGATTATGGGACTTGGCAGTTATGGTTCCCGGGTGGCGAAGGCTATGGTAGCTTGTAAACGTGCCAAGTTGGTAGGTGTAATCAGTGGCACACCTTCAAAAGTGGTTACTTGGCGAGAGAAGTATAATATTCCAAAAAAGAACTGCTATAACTATGATAATTTTGACGGTATAAAGGATAATCCTGATATTGATGCCGTTTATATCATCACACCAAACGGACTCCACTGCGAGCAGGCTATTCGGGTTGCCAAGGCAGGGAAGCATGTCATTTGTGAAAAACCAATGGGAGTCAATGCCAAAGAGGGTCAAGAGATGGTTGATGCCTGTAAAGCTTCTGATGTAAGACTTTTAATTGGATATCGCATGCATTTTGAGCCAAAGACTGTCGAAGTGATCAGAATGCGAAAGGCCGGAGAATTCGGGCAGCCAAAGTACTTTCAAGGTCAATCAGGATTTGTAATAGGTAATCCAAATCAATGGCGATTAAACAAAGAATTGTCCGGTGGAGGTGCCATGATGGATATTGGTATTTACTCCATTAATGGCGCTCGCTATATGCTTGGTGAAGAACCCATCTGGGTTACTGCACAAGAGACCAAAACCGACCCTGTAAAATTCAAGGAAGGGATAGATGAAACCATACAATTTCAAATGGGATTCCCTAGTGGGGCAGTGGCATCTTGCCTTTCAACCTATGCCATGAGGCATTTAGATCGCTTTTTTATGACTGGTGATGACGGGTGGGTAGAAATGAAACCTTCTACTGGCTATGGTCCCATTAAGGGGCGAACCCATAAGGGAGAACTCGAACAGCCACATATTACGCATCAAACCCTACAAATGGATGGTATGGCACAAATCATCTTTGAGGGTATAGAACCCATTGTACCCGTAGACGGGGAGGAAGGTGTAAAGGATATGAAAATCATTGATGCGATTTTCTTGGCAGCAAAGACAGGAGAAAAAGTAATGTTATAACAAAAATGCCTACTTCTTAACACTGATCAAAACCGCTTCGCAACTTTTCAAGTCAGAATTTAAAACAATATTCTCTGAAGTCTTGCCATCTGATATCTCAATGGCTACTGTGTTTGGAGCAAATTCACCCAGGTTGTGTGCATAAAGAAACAAGTCGTTCTTTTTAGAGGGATCCAGAGTAATTTCAATTAGTTTTTTACTATAAGTCAATAGGTGTTTAGAAATTACAGTAAATCCGTTGAGATAAATGGAAACGATATCGCCATCTTGTCTTCCATGGTCCCAAACACTTATTTTTATTTTTTCGTTTTTAAATGCCAACTCTTTTACATAAGTGATTTTTCGACCATCAAAATCCATTCTTTTGGGAGCGACTTCAACTTTCTTGGGAGCTTCTTCAATTTTTTTGGGAGTCGTTTCAATTCTTTTAGGAGCTTCTTCTACTTTTTTAGGAGTTTCTTTAACTTTTTTAATCCGTTTGGGTCTTTTAACTCGTTTAGGCGCTTCTTTCTTGGTTTCTGGATTATTTTTAGCAGCGTTCAATAGTCTTGATTTTTCTTTTCTAGCGTCTGATATTTTATTTCGGATCGAAAAATAAGGAGTGGCAAATTTGGCAATTTGAAACTTATCATCGGGGAACAATTCAATCCCAACAACCTGATAATTATCGCCTGAACTAATATTCTTAGCTAAAATGATTCCACTTGCTTTTCCGGTGTTCTTAAAGGTTCCTAGTTCTTGTACCACCATTTCATCCTTTGCAAGAAAAAAGCGAATTGATTTTGAATCACCGATGTTCATGGTATTCCATTCCAATTCAGCGGGGTCAGGTATGGTCCAAATGGTACTGCTATTAGGTGATGTAATACCAATAGATGATTTCAGGATACTTATTTCTTCTGTCTCATCAAAAGAATTAAGACGGGATGAATTAATAGCGGAGTTGAATGATTCAACAAAGTCGTTATTGGTAAGCGGAAAATCATTTACATGGGAATAACCATGCATCAATTGACACAGCATTAAACAGCAAAAAATAAAAATAGCTCTCATCAGTAGATTTGAATACCCGGTTTAATTGGCGAAAATCAATAATCAAAGGTTGTGCCAATCCCTATATTAACGAAATTCCATTCCAAATATTTGGTGAACCTCCTTATTATTTACGCGTATACTTGGTGTAATGGATTTCTTTGTAGTTTTAAGCTTGGAATTTTTTTGATAAAGCATTAAACGGGAATATTGGAATGAAAAAAGAAAACCTTATTGAATGTCATAATAGAATTGCCCCTTATATTCATAGAACTCCTGTATTGACCTCACGGTTATTGAATAAAATGGCTGGCACTGAGCTTTTTTTCAAGTGTGAGAATTTTCAAAGAATGGGCGCCTATAAAATGAGGGGCGCCACCAATGCCATCCTACAACTGACCGAGGAACAAAAAGGCCTGGGAGTGGTTACCCATTCTTCGGGTAACTTTGCACAAGCTTTATCCCTAGCTGCAAGAAGTTTAGGGGTCAAAGCCTATATTGTAATGCCTTCATCGGCTCCACAGGTCAAGAAAAATGCGGTCAAGGAATATGGTGGGAAAATCATTGAATGTGAACCAACATTGGAAGCAAGGATAACAGCCGCCCAGAAGATTCAAATGGAAATCGGGGCAACTTTTATCCATCCATCGAATAATGTAGATGTAATTCTGGGACAAGGAACGGCTTGTATGGAATTGCTTGAAGAACAGCCCGATCTTAATTTTATCATCGTGCCTGTTGGTGGTGGCGGACTCATAGCCGGCACAGGTCTTGCAGCCCATTTTTTTGGGAATAATTGTAAAGTGATAGGTGGGGAGCCTTTTGAGGTCGATGATGCCTATCGCTCTTTGAAGAGCGGAAAAATAGAATTGAACAAAACTACTGATACCATTGCAGACGGACTCAAAACCCAATTGGGAGACATGAATTTTCCCTTGATCCGAAAGTATGTGAATAGCATCATTCGGGTAACAGAAGATGAGATAATCAGCGCCATGCAATTAGTCTGGGAACGAATGAAGATCATCATTGAGCCTTCAAGCGCAGTAGCCTTTGCTGCTGTATTGCGTGAAAAAGAGAAATTCAAAGGCAAAAAAGTGGGTATCATCTTTTCAGGCGGTAATGTAGACCTTAAAAACCTTCCATTTTAGTACGTTGCATCATATTGAATATGGTGTGAATCTGTGTAGACCTGTTTGGTATGTTTTGCCTTGTTCCGAGCCTAAAAAGCAGTATTTCAACAGTTTTTAAAATCCTTTCAACTAATATTTGGCTTTGTTCTTAGGAGTTAGCATGGCTTTTGTTGTTTAAGTAGTGTATAAGCATAAAATAATTTGATTATGAAGACAACATTACTTATTAGAGAGATTTATTTGGAAGGATTTAGAAACTTGGGACACTTGATCATCAAAAACTATTTCAAGGCTTTTGCTTGGTTCAGTTTCATCATGTTTTTTGTGGTATTGTATGCCTTTGTTTATAGGGTATCTACAGGATTCGCTTTTGACTAAGTTTAAAATGTTCAAAATATAATATGGATATATTCCAAATAATAGGAAATAATCCATAAATTAGCTATCCCTTTTAGTGAAACCTTGTTTTGGCAAGCATGTAATGCGATGACAAAATAAATGGTGGAACTAACCCTGACGCTTACGATCAGGGTCTCTGTTTAATCTTGTCTTTGGAGTTATTTATTCAAAGTATCCAGGGTTTACCAGAGGAATATGATTTAGTTAGGATAGCTATGAACAAAACCATACTTCATTTAGATTTGGATACTTTTTTTGTATCCGTAGAGCGACTCTTGGACAGCGAGCTGCAAAACCGCCCCCTAT
>CBDUKE010000102.1:0-10498 GCA_965367725.1 uncultured Maribacter sp.
GACTTCAGGATCATGGCGATGATGTTTGGTTCAGAAATATTAAGATAAAGGAACTTTAAATAATTATAGTACATTCAAAATAAGGCCCTGTACATTTAGTTTATACGGGGCCTTTTTTATGTTTGCAGTTTCCATTTTTCATAACAATACAGGCAACTTTCCTTTGGCTATGACCGAACCCATGAAATGCGCTGCCGCTACTTTTTGGAACGCTGTAAATTCTTGATACGCCAAAACAACCGCACTGGCATTCTTGTAATCAAAAACCCTTAAAGCATACGGATTCCCAAAAAGATATAGTACGACATTTTTAGAACTGATTAATTCGTTGATAAATTGAATATCTGTCTTGGTAAAGCCAAAATTATCAGTAGGCTTCACTTGTGGAGGGAATAGCGAAAGGAGTATGTTTTCCGCGGTGGAAGAATCACTTTTAATAGTCTTAATCGTTTCTTCAGAAATAGAAGTACATTTAAAGTTAAAATGCTCTTTAAGCTCTGTAATAAATTTATTATCAGTATTTTGTATGTTTGATATACTGAAGAAACCTTCCTTCCTCAATACATTGATGTTATTTATGTTTCCATTACAAAACGTGATGCAGTTTTTTGCAATTTCTTCGTTTAAAATATCGGGATTACTCAATTCTTTTGGGATATCAACTTCTGCCTTAATGGCTTTTTCCTTTAGCTCCCAAACACGTTTAAATGCTCCTTCTATTTGAGTGTCGTCCGCATTACTCAGTATGGTTTCAATACCTTTAGATACGTGCTCGGCAAAGCATAGAATATCATTTCCAGCATCAAAGGCCAACCATTCCAATTCGCCTTTAACCGGATAGTTTTTGGATACCGCATGCATATTCAATGCATCGGAAATGACAACTCCCTTAAAGCCTAATTCATTTCGCAGCAAACCAGTGATCATATCTTTTGATATACTTGAAGAAATACTTTGACCATTTGCGAGTGAGGGTACCGATAAATGACCAACCATAATGGAGTCGACATTTTCTTTTATCAACTGCTTAAAAGGGAATAGTTCATTGTTCAACAATTCCGCCTTGGATTTTTCGATGACCGGTAGTCCCAAATGTGAATCTACGGCCGTATCACCGTGACCTGGAAAATGTTTAAGGCTACATATAACACCTTCACTTTGCATACCTTTTATATAGGCCAAGGACTTTTCGGTCACGTTTATTTTGTCCCCACCGAAGGAACGATACCCTATAACTGGATTGTTTGGATTGTTATTTATGTCTGAAACCGGGGCTAAATTATAGTGTATACCAGCCTGTTTACAATCATGGGCTATGTTTTTGCCTACTTTGAAGATTAAATCCGTATTACCCTGTAAGGCACCTAATGTAATGGCATAAGGGTATTGTGGCGTGTTTTCAATACGCATGGCAAGTCCCCATTCGGCATCAATGGCGATTAAAAGTCTATGCTTGGATTTTTGTTGGTAGCGTTTTATCAGATTTTGAAGTGTCTTAAAACTTTGCTCATTTTTAATGACCCTTTTTTTACCTTCATAATTGGTCGCGGCACTCGCCCTACTATGAAAGAAACAAAGTCCACCAACATGGTTTTCTTCGATGAGTTGTTCCAAAGCCCGAATTTCTTCTTCAGTATCATTGATAAATGCTGCAGGCATAAAAAATTGACCGATCTTTTCTTTTTTTGAAAGCACTAATGTGGCATTCTTGTAATCTTGAAATCTATTCCTTGACATTAGCTCCTTTTTTACCGTAATCTGGTGGATATTTGAGATATTTTAATATAAACAAAGCAGGTATGGCCGCAATGACAACCCAAACAAAGAACCCGTCGTAGCCTAACCATTCCTGTACATAACCGCTGATGAGACCAGGTAGCATCATGCCTAGGGCCATAAAACCGGTTGCTAGCGCGTAATGCGAGGTTTTAGATACCCCTTCGGAAATGTAAATGAGATATACCATAAACCCGGCAATGCCAAACCCGTAGCCAAATTGTTCCAAAACTACAGTGGTGACCACTGCGACAATATTTGTAGTATTGGTTATTGCCAGAAAGGCATAAAAGGCATTGGGAATGTTTATGGCCAATACCATGGGAAGCATCCATTTTTTAAGTCCATCGCGCGATATAAGAATTCCACCAAGAATTCCCCCGATGGTAAGCATTATAACCCCGACTGTGCCATAAATTGTCCCAACTTCAGCTGTGGTGTAACCTAGACCACCATCCGCTTGGGAATCAAGAAAAAAAGGAGATGCCATTTTTACCAATTGGGATTCTCCCAAGCGAAAGAAAAGCACAAAAGCCAAGGCGATTCCCATTCCTTTCTTTTTGAAGAATGATGAGAAAACTTCCATGAACCCCAAAGGTTTATCTTTTTTAATAGCCTCTGAAGATTCGTATTTAGGAGTTACAAAAAAATTGGCAATTGTTAAACTCAACATCAACAAGGCAGCAACGATCATGGTCATAGACCAGGCCTTCGCATTATCGCCATAGTAATTCTCCAGAAACCCAGCGAGGATTACCAAAAGCCCTTGCCCTGTTACGTTGGCTAGTTTATAAAAAACACTTCTGAATCCAACAAAAAAGGCTTGTTTATCTTGGGTCAATCCAATCATATAATAACCATCTGAGGCAACATCATTGGTGGCGGATGCAAATCCAACCATCCAGAAACAGGCCAAGGTAGTCACGAAAAAGATATTCGTGGGCAAGGTCAATCCAATCCCTAAAAGCCCAATCGAAGCAAGAAGTTGCATGGCAAGCAACCAATTTCTTTTTGTACTGAACATATCAATATATGGGCTCCAGAGGGGTTTAATTACCCATGGCAAATACAACCAACTGGTATAAAGGCCAATATCGGCATTGCTTATCCCTAATTTTTTATACATGATCACAGAAACGGTTACCACCATTACAAAAGGTAAGCCTTGCGTAAAATAGAGTACGGGAATCCAGACCCAGGCCCCTTTATTTTTTTGTACCATTTTATTTGTTTAATTGGATTAAAACAGGAGCACTTTCATGGCCAAATTTGGTTATAAACGTAAGTGCTATTTGTTTTTTATTTTCAATAAGGTTCGTTGGTAGGTTTATTTGATTTTCTCTTATAGGTAATTTCGAAATTAATTTTTTAATCGGATAATCAGATTTTATATTTCTACCAGAAGAATAAGCCAAGACATATCTATATTCTTCTATATTGTTGAATTTCAATTGAATATATCCACTTTCCTTTGTCATTGTATCAAGTTTATGGTATTCGTTCTTATAAACGGGTGCAAGAGGGGAAATAGGAGGGAGTGCTTTGTTTTTGTAATAGTTCTTTTTGATGTATTCAACCACATCTGGATTTTTTTTCATTAGGCTTTTTGCACTAAAGAAAACATTGCCTTTTACTTGTTTTGTTGTACGTGCCAGTTTTAGTTGATTGGGGAGTTCCTTTTTATTCTCCCAGGCTTTATCACTGTTATTACGCACTTTATAAGCCCCATTGCCAATATAAAGGTTGGTGTTGCTGCTGTTCTTAGCCCACCAATCAACGATTTTGGAATGTGAGGCAACTGGGAGGTCCATACTCCAATATACTTGTGGGGTTAAATAATCTATCCAACCATTTTCCATCCAAGTTATGGGGTCGGCATATAAATCTTCGTAAGTAGTTTGCCCTGCTTTAGTGTCAGAACCTTTTGGGTCTGTTGAATTATTTTTCCATACCCCAAAAGGACTAATGCCAAATTGCACCCAAGGTTTTTTATTTTTTATGGTCCTGTGAATGTTCATTACCAGGGAATCAATATTGCTACGTCGCCAATCTTCCAAAGATTGATTGGGTATGGAATGGTAGTTATACGAAAGCGAATCTTGGAATACTTCATCCTTTATTTTATATGGATAAAAATAATCATCAAAATGAACCGCATCAATATCATAGTGGGTAATAACTTCATCCATTATTGCCACTAAACGTTCACGCACTTGCGGCAGACCAGGGTTATAGTAATACTTTTTGCCATATTTGAGCATCCATTCCGGATGAAGGTTGAAATCGTGGGTAGGGCTTAATAGATCAGTTTTTAAATCGAAAGTTGCTCTGTATGGGTTTAGCCAAGCATGAAACTCAATACCGCGATTGTGACACTCATTTATCATCCATTCTAAAATATCAAATTCCCCTTTTGGCGAAGTACCTTCATTACCTGTTAAGTAACGTGACCATGGTGCGTAATTTGATTTATAGAAAGCATCGCCTGCAGTACGTATTTGCACGATTACGGCATTGAAATTCAAATCATCATAAAAGTCAAGAATTTCAAAGAAGTCCTTTTTTTGTTTTTCAATGGGATCAAAACCATTTTTTGGCCAGTCGATATTTACTACTGTGGCTACCCAAACACCCCTAAATTCGGTCTTTGGCTGGGGTATTGGTTTAAACACACTGCATGAAGCAAAGCTCAATACCAGTAGTAGGAGGGTGGTTTTTTTAATCATGTTGGTTTAAAAAAGGCCTATTTCTACTAAAATAGGCCTTTAATCAATAAATTTTTGGATTAATTGAATTTATGACGAACAAATGCTTCCATTGCTGCATAATCAGCCAACCCAAGGGCATTATAGCGCTGTGCGGTATCCCTATTTCGTTCCTCGACACGCATCCAGAATTCCCTTGAATCATCGCCTTGGAACATTACGCCATCCTTCTGTGATTGATGACAGAAAATAGCATATCGTTTTTTCAATACTTGACCAGGACTCATCGGTACTGCCATTTCTATATCATTGATATCCCATTCGTGCCAAGCGCCTCTGTATAACCATAACCAGCAATCTTTCATAAAGGGCTCCTGCTTAAGCCTTGTCATTGCTTCGAATATTGCGTCTAAACAAACCTTGTGCGTGCCATGGGGATCTGCTAAATCTCCTGCTGCATAAATTTGATGGGGTTTAATTTCATTTATTAATTTGACCATAATTTCAATATCCGCCTCAGATAGATTCTTTTTCTTAATGGTTCCCGTTTCATAAAATGGAAGGTCTAAGAAATGTACATTCGAATCTTCTAGCCCCACATATCTAGTCGCAGCAAAAGATTCCCCTCGGCGAATGGCTCCTTTTAACCTTCTCACTTCCAAGGCATCAAAGGTATTTTCTTCTTTATTTAGAATGGCATCGATAATCTTCTGAGAATCCTTTGACGGTACAATTGTATTTGCAATTTCAGCAAATTTTAATGCTTCCCTATCTGAGACTGCGATGTTTCCAGATGTTTGGTAGGCTACGTGCACTTCGTGCCCTTGTTCAACCAAACGATCAAATGTTCCCCCCATGGAAATGACATCATCATCGGGATGTGGACTGAAAATAATCACTCGTTTTTTTGCGGGTTCTGCGCGCTCTGGTCTACTGGTATCATCAGCATTTGGCTTACCACCTGGCCAACCAGTAATCGTATGCTGCAACTTATTGAACATTTTTATATTCAGGTCGTAAGAGTCTTCCAACGCTAAGAGATCAGACATACCATTGTCATTATAATCCTTGTCAGTTATACTCAAAATAGACTTGCCTGTTTTATTACAGAGCCAAACAATGGCCTTTGATGTAAGATTGTCCGTCCATTCACAGGACCCAACCAACCAAGGTGTTTTATTTCTAGTCAATTCGCTACCGGCGCCTACATCCAATACAAAAGTCACATTATTGTGCTCCTGTAGGTAGGTTGCAGGCACGTGGGATGAAATTATACCCTCAACGGTATCTTTAATAATTTCTGCTTTATTATTACCCCAACCTAGAAGTACGATTCTCTTGGCGTTTCTAACAGTTGAAATACCCATGGTAATTGCCTTTCTTGGAACATTATCTATTCCCAAAAAAGCCGGCGCGGCATCAACACGGGTAATGTGGTCAAGTGTAATTACTCGAGTTCCTGAATTACGATGGGAACCAGGTTCGTTAAAACCTATGTGGCCCGTTCTACCTATACCCAATAATTGAAAATCAAGTCCACCAAAGTCTTTTATTTTTTTTTCGTATCCTAAGCAAAATTCAACAACATCTTCCGCAGCGACCTTACCATCAGGAATATTTATGTTTTCAGCAGGAATGTCTACATGGTTGAACAAATGTTCATGCATGAAGTAAAAATAACTCTGCATATTGGCCTTATCCATTGGTAGGTATTCATCCAAATTAAAGGTGACCACATTGGCAAAACTCAATCCTTCCTCTCTGTGCATTCTGACCAATTCCTCATAAACCTTGATAGGAGAAGAACCAGTTGCAAGCCCTAGAACACAGGTCTTTCCAGTTGTTTGCTTTTTCCGGATCAAATTGGCAATTTCTTCGGCTACCCGTATTGAGGCCACATTGGAATCATTGAAAATTACATTGTGTATTTTTTCAAAGCGGGTTTCTTCGAATTGCCCTACTGGTTTGTAACTTATGTCTATACCAGATTTCTCTAAAGTTGTTTTCATAAACTGATGCTCTTATTTAAGGCAAATGTATGCAATTATTTTATTATTTGCCGTTTTATGCAATATTATTTGCTGTATTTTGCAATAAAGTGGTACTTTGTCAATAATATGAATTTAAAAACAGAATAAAACAGCAAGTTAAATACTTTTATTACCTTTGTAGAAATAAGAATATAGTACATGTTAAAAGAAGAACGACACCAAACAATACTTACCCAAGTTGAATTACACAATAGGGTACTATTAACTGATATCGCTGAGAAATTGGATGTTTCTATAGATACGGTTAGAAGGGACGTTAAAGAACTGGACCAGGACAGTAAATTGAGAAAGGTGCATGGTGGTGCCATTTCTTTGGGATTCACCACAAATAGTGCTAGAAACAAGAATATATATGCCTTATCGCAGAAAATTATTATTGCCGAAAAAGCTGCTTCACTACTGAAAAATGGAGGGGTTATATTTATTGATGGAGGTACAACTTGTTTGGAATTGGCAAGAATTATCCCCTTGGATCTTCACCTTACCTGTTTTACAGTGAGCCTGCCAGTAGCCATGGAACTAAATAATAAACCTAACGTGAATGTTATTTTTATTGGTGGTAAAATATCGAAAGAAGCCCAGATTGCCATAGGTGCCACTGCAACTGATTTTCTGTCTGAAATTAGGGTCGATTATAGTTTTATAGGTACGGGTTATGTTGATTCTTCTTTTGGTTTGACAGAGTTTGATTGGGACATAGTCCAGGTAAAAAAAGCAGTTATCAAGGCCTCTAAAAAAACGGTACTTTTGTGCATATCAGAGAAATTACATTCTCAGCATCGATATAAGACTTGTGATATCAAGGCGATAAATACAATGATTACCGAATTGGATTCAGAAGATGATCAATTGAAGCTATTTAGAAACCACGACGTACGTATTATTTAAGCTACATGAATTATAAAAAAATTACTGAAACTCCATCAAATTACAACAATTTGGAGCACATGGATACATCTTCCATACTGGTTAACATAAACAATGAGGATAAGAAGGTGGCCGATGCTGTTACAGATGTAATTCCGCAAATAACAAGGTTGGTAGATGCATTGGCTGAACGTTTTGACAAAGGAGGTCGGTTATTTTATATCGGGGCAGGCACGAGTGGTCGACTTGGCATATTGGATGCTTCTGAAATACCACCAACTTTTGGTATGCCCCATGAGCGCGTCATAGGGTTGATTGCCGGTGGTGATTCGGCCATTAGAAAGGCAGTTGAATTTGCGGAAGATGACGAAAAGCAAGCCTGGTTGGACTTAAAGGAGCATGATATTTCTGAAATTGATGTAGTGGTAGGTATAGCTGCTTCCGGTACAACACCATATGTAATTGGGGGGCTACAAGACGCCAAAACCCATGGATTACTTACTGCAGCAATAACCAATAATCCAGGTTCCCCTTTGGCAACCGTCGCTGATATTCCAATTGAGGTGAATGTTGGTCCCGAGTTTGTTACAGGTAGTACACGTATGAAAAGCGGCACATCACAGAAATTGGTTTTGAATATGATTTCTACAGCGTTGATGATAAGGATAGGTAGGGTAAAGGGCAACAAGATGGTAAATATGCAGTTAAGCAATACTAAATTGGTAGATCGCGGAACAAGATATTTGGTTGAAGGATTAGGTATTGATTATGATCAGGCTGAAGTACTACTTAAAAAACATGGTTCCGTAAAAAAAGCCTTGGATGCCGAAAGAAAATAAATAAACTATTCTGTAATTATTGTCACTTCTTCCACAGTAACCATTTCATCAGATGAATTGCCCCAAGAATTTAAAATAAAATTCATGACATCTGCTATTTCATCATCTTCCAATCCCAAAGGATCCATGATATTGTTGTAAGTAACCCCATTGACTACAAGTTCGCCCCGCTGCCCATATTTGATACCCCGGATGCTTTTTTCACGGTTGCCCATTAAAAAATCGGACATAGCTAAAGGAGGATAGGTAAACGCGACTCCTTCACCATTACCCTTATGGCAAGTAACGCAAAAATCTGTGTAGATTTCACTTCCCCGTTCAATACTGGCTTCCAATTCTGGATCTTGACTATGAACATTGCTGATTATGAATATCCCTATGATGCAAGGAAGAATATATTTATTCATGGATTAGTTAAGAATTAGGCACAAGTTTATAAATACCTTTTCCTTCAATGGCAACATAAATAAAGCCATCAGGACCTTGGCGTACATCACGTACTCGACCCATATCACTTAATAATTTTTCACGATTTATAACCTTATTTCCTTTAAGGGTCAAACGTTCTAAATATTGAAAAGATAGGGAGCCAACGAGTAAACTTCCTTTCCAACCTTGATATTTGTCAGAAGTAACAAAGGCCATTCCACTAGGGGCAATTGAAGGTACCCAGTAGTGAATGGGTTGCTCCATGCCTTCCATTTCGGTTTTATCGGTAATAGGTGTACCACTGTAATTTATACCATAGGTTATAAGTGGCCAACCATAATTAGCGCCTTTTTTAACAATATTGATTTCATCACCTCCTTTTGGTCCATGTTCATGATCCCATATTTCACCCGTTTCCGGATGTTTAACCAATCCTTGAGGATTTCGATGGCCATAGCTATAAACGGCGGTCTTGGCACCTTCTTGGCCAACAAAGGGATTGTCTTCGGGAATTCTGCCATCGTCATAGAGCCTATAGATTTTACCACCGTCTTTAGTGATATCCTGAGGGTTTACATCACGGGCACCTCGTTCGCCAATGGAGAAATATAGATACCCATCATTGTCAAAAACAATGCGTGAGCCAAAGTGTTGTCCTTTAGTGGTATTTGGACCAGCTTTATAGAGTAATTCATTATCATACAATGCATCATCTTTTAGCTTTGCCCGCATAAGAGCGGTATGCCCTCCTTTTTCATCGCCATCTTCTGAAGCATACGTAAAATATATCCATCCATTATTGCTATAATCAGGATGTAGGACTATATCAAGTAAACCTCCCTGACCTCTAGTATAAACAGCGGGAACATTGGAAATTGTTGTTTTTATTCCATTTTTAAAATTAATAATCGTTCCTGACTTTTCTGTTATCAACATACTGCCATCTGGAAGGAACGCCATTCCCCAAGGAATCTGCAGTTCATCGATAATAAGCTCAGCGGAAAAAGCGACGTTTTCGGGAGTAGTTACTTTATTTTCAGCATCTTGAGCACAAGAATAATTAAGCGTTACAACGAATAAATAGAGATATAGGATACTTTTTTTCATATTTTGACGTTAAGTTTTAATATTATATGAAAGGCATTAAGGCCTAAAGATAAAGAGAAAAATATAAGTTTAAACAATTACACCAAAGAATATACTTAATCCCCAACTCAAGGATATTCTTGCCAAAACTGACTTAACCTATGCTCCCAAAAAGCCCACGGAATATTCTGTATGCTTTACTACTGGTCTTATTATCGGTAGTTTTCACTTCGGCTATTGCTAATACTGATTACAAAGTATTGGACGAAATCACTGCAGCTATAAAGAAAACTATTTCTGAGGAAGTTACAGATACAGCATTAAAAAACTCCGAAAAATTTATTGATGCCAATAAATCCCAAAGGCATAAGACGGCAACGACCACTGTGGCGATGCCAATGTTCATGACCATTATTCAAGGTGCAGATGAAGAAGTAGGTTGTACAAATGATGGTAGTACCGTTGCTAGGTTTAATCTTTGTGGAGACTCTGATGATAGAGTAATTTCCCTATCTGGGGCTCCTTTTGGCTCTGTTTCATGGGAAATATTGGGGGGCTCATGTTCGGCTGATATAAATGAGGATTGCCCCGAAACCACAAATTCGTGTTACACCCAAGTAAGTACAGCTCAAAGCTTTACGCTTGATGCAAGCTCAATACCTTCAACTACAGGGGCAGAGTTTAGGGTTAGAGTTAACGGATCAGGCGCATATTATTATTTCAAGGTTAAGAAAAGTACAATTAC
>CBDUKE010000103.1:0-10281 GCA_965367725.1 uncultured Maribacter sp.
GTCTTTGGAGCTTCTACTTTTGGAGCAGCGGCTTTGGGAGCGACCTTCTTTGGAGCTTCTGCTTTTGGTGCAGCGGCTTTAGGGGCGGCCTTCTTTGGAGTAGCTGCTTTTGGCTCGGCTTTAGCTTTTGGTGCCGCAGCTTTCTTTGCGCCTTTGGCAACAATACTTTCAACAACGATTTCAGTCAAAGACTGGCGGTGACCGTTCTTTACAGCATAGCCTTTACGTCTTTTCTTTTTAAAGACGATAACTTTGTCACCTCTGAGGTGCTTTATGACTTTAGCCTCAACAGCGGCTCCGTCTATAGCCGGGGCGCCAACAGTAACGTTCTTACCATCATCCAAAAGAAGTACATTGTCAAAAGTTACCTTTTTTCCTTCTTCTGTTTGCAAACGGTGAACATACACTTTTTGGTCTTTTGCAACTTTGAATTGCTGCCCTGCCATCTCTACAATTGCATACATAGCGTATATATTAGTTTAATTTACTCCCTATTTTTTTTAAATAGGCGGGTGCAAATATACTGCTTAATGCTAAATTCACAAGTCTTTTCGATGGTTTTTAAGAAGATTTTTTCTTGATATCGTTACCAGACTTAAATAGCTGCATAAATGATAGGGTAAGTACTAAGGTAGTTGCAAAACCCATGATGGCCACTGTAAAGAAGACTATGGCCTCGAAATCCTTGAAATCGCTAAACCAGGCTTCAGATAATTCCTTAAGAAAACCAGGATTTATCTCGGTAGAATAAAATGCAAAAAAGAAGGTGTAAATTAAGGTAGCAACAAATCCGGTTAACAATCCGGTTTTAAAACCCTTTCCATAATTAAACCCCTCTCTGTTCTGAATACGCTCATATTTTATTGCCTCATAAATGGCAAAACCTGTAATAATCCCATTAAAAAGACTATAAAATACATTGGTATGAAGATTGAAAAGTGAGAGTATCAAGAAATAGGCAATGAGTGATCCACTTGCAGCTATTCCAAATCGTATGGGTAAGGTAAAATTCATTATTTTACTGTTATTTAATATTGAACGCTGTGAAAATATAAAATAATAATTGCATTTGGCTTAATTTCTTGTTAAAGACCAAAGGGTTTTCCTGCATAGTTATTAAAAAAATTATATTCGTGTAAAATTTTAAAATATGTTCACACTTACTATTCAGAACATAATAATCTAAACACTATTCCAATGAAATTACGACTACCATTTGCGTTTTTGGCCATTATGGCCATATCGGCAACAATGGCCCAAGAGGTTGCTTATGAAGAGTATAACCTTGACAATGGGCTTCATGTTATTTTACATCAAGACAACAATGCCCCTGTGGTTACCACTTCGGTCATGTACCATGTTGGAGCTAAGGACGAGAATCCTGAAAAAACAGGATTCGCCCATTTTTTTGAACATCTGTTGTTTGAAGGCACAAAGAATATTGAGCGAGGAGAGTGGTTTAAGATCGTATCTTCCAACGGAGGACAAAACAATGCAAATACCACTCAGGACCGCACGTATTATTACGAGGTCTTCCCTTCAAACAATCTAGAATTGGGACTATGGTTAGAGTCCGAGCGTTTAATGCACCCTATAATCAATAAAATAGGGGTTGATACACAGAGTGAAGTTGTTCAGGAAGAACGAAGAATGAGTTATGATAATGCGCCCTATGGCAGGTGGCGCGAACAAATGTTCATCAGTCTCTTCAAAAAACACCCTTATCGCTGGCAAACCATAGGTTCCTTGGAACATTTGGCAAGTGCCTCTTTGGAGGACTTTAAAGAGTTCAATAAAAAATATTATGTGCCCAATAATGCTGTTTTAGTCGTTGCAGGTGATATTGAGATTGGCAAGACCAAAAAAATGATCCAAGACTATTTTGGACCTATTCCAAAAGGGGCGGATATTGAACGCAAAACTTTTGTTGAAGACCCAATTGCCACTACGATAAAAACAAAATATAACGACCCTAATATTCAAATACCCGCAATACTAATGGGCTATAGAACTCCTGCCCAAACTGATAGGGATGCCTATATCCTTGATATGGTTTCTGCCTATCTGAGTGATGGGAAAAGTTCTAAATTATATAAAAAGCTAGTAGATGAGAAGAAGAAAGCTTTACAGGTTTTTGCTTTTAACGGTTCTCAGGAAGATTACGGAGCTTATGTCGTAGGTGCCCTACCAGTTGGCGAAACATCGTTGGAAGATTTGAAAAAAGAGATTGACGAGGAAATCGTAAAACTTCAATCTGAACTTATTTCTGAAAAAGATTATCAAAAATTACAGAATAAATTTGAAAACAACTTTGTTAACTCCAATAGTAGTGTTTCAGGAATTGCAAACTCTTTGGCCCGGTATTACATGTTGTATGATGACACAAGCCTAATCAATAATGAAATTGATATATATCGCTCTATTACCAGAGAAGAGATTACAGCAGTGGCCAATACATATTTAAAGCCAAGCCAACGCGTAGAATTAAACTATTTACCACTAGAAGCAACTGAAAACTAAGAACATGAAAAAAATTTATATATCACTTATCCTAGGTCTTGTAGCATTGAACTTGCAGGCACAGGTCGATCGAAGTAAAATGCCAAAACCAGGACCTGCTCCCGAGATAAACTTGCAGGAACCAATGAGTTTGGAAATGCAGAACGGACTAAAGGTCTTGGTTGTCGAAAATCATAAACTACCAAGAGTTTCAATTCAATTGCGTATTGACAATCCGCCCATTTTAGAAGGCAATAAAGCCGGCGTTTCAAGTTTGACAGCAAGTCTATTGGGCAATGGGTCCAAAACCATTACAAAAGATGATTTCAATGAAGAAGTCGATTTTCTTGGTGCACGTATCAGTTTTGGTTCTCAAAGTGCCTTTGCAAGTTCATTGTCAAAATATTTTCCGCGCATTTTAGAACTAATGGCAGATGCCGCCATAAATCCTAATTTCACTAAGGAGGAATTTGACAAGGAAAAGCAAAAATTACTCACAGGGCTTAAAGCTCAGGAAAAAGATGTATCTGCGATTTCAAACAGGGTACAAAATGCCTTGGCCTATGGTACTGATCACCCCTATGGCGAGTTCCTTACCGAAGAATCCGTGAATAACGTAGCACTGGTTGATGTAATTCAATTTTACGCAGATTATTTTGTTCCTGCGAATGCCTATTTGGTGGTTATTGGCGATATTGAATTTGACGAAGTCAAAAAATTAGTAGTGCAAAATTTCACACCTTGGACAAAAGCCGTTCCTCCTTCATTTCAATTTTCAAGACCTTCTAATGCCCAATACACCCAAATAAATTTTGTGGATGTTCCCAATGCGGTACAATCAGATGTGGCTGTTAAAAGCTTGGTTGACCTTAAAATGAGCAATGACGATTACTTGCATGCCCTTATGGCCAATAGAATTTTAGGTGGAGGTGCGCAAGCACGGCTCTTTTTAAACCTTAGGGAAGACAAAGCGTATACGTATGGTTCTTATTCGAGTTTAGGTAATGATAAATATGCCCCAGCAACCTTTAACGCATCGGCACAGGTGCGTAACATGGTGACGGATAGTTCTGTAGTGGAAATATTGAAGGAGATAGACAAGATCATCAAAGAACCTGTTACAGATGAAGAACTTATCGATGCAAAAGCCAAATATGTTGGCAATTTTGTATTAGCATTGGAAAAACCTGAAACCATTGCCAGATATGCACTGAACATTGAAACCGAAGGGCTGCCAAAAGACTATTACAAGACTTATTTAGAACGTATTAACGCTATTACCAAAGATGATGTACAAAAAGCCGCGCAAAAATACATGACAACAGAAAATGCCAGAATTGTGGTCACAGGTAAAGGAAGTGAGGTTATCGACAATTTGGAAAATGTCATGTTCAATGGTAAAAAAGTACCCGTTAAGTATTACGACAAATTTGCAAAGGGTAGTGAGAAACCGAATTATGAGGCAGCCATTCCAGAAGGAATGACCGCCCAAAATGTTTTGGAAAAGTACATCGAGGCTATTGGCGGCAAAGAAAAACTAATGGGCGTTGAATCCTATTCCTTGATGGCAGAAGCCGAAATGCAAGGCATGATATTAAATCTAGAGGTCAAAAAAACCGCCAAGAATCAGTATATGCAAGATGTTAAGGTAATGGGGAATTCAATGAGCAAACAGGTTGTTGATGGCGACAAGGGGTATATGGTAATGCAAGGTCAACGTAAAGACCTGGGTGAAGACGAATTAAAGAAGGTAAAGGAAGAATCAGCTCCTTTCCCAGAATTGAACTTGTTAAACACTGATGTTGCCTTAGAAGGTGTCGAAATAATTGATGGTAAAAAAGCCTATAAGATCAAGATATCAGATGAAAAAACTTCTTTCTATGATATTGAAACTGGATTAAAGATCCAAGATGCAGTTAGCGTTGAGGCCCAAGGGCAGCAAGTGAATACCACTTTCGATTATACTGATTATAAAGAAGTATCAGGGATTAAGTTTCCGTTTTTATTTATACAAACCATGGGGGCCCAAAAATTTGATTTTATAGTTAAGGAAATCAAGATTAATGAAGGTGTATCTGATGTAGATTTTGAATAAATTGTAATTAGAATATCATTTTAAAAAGAGACTATTATTTTATTATAATGGTCTCTTTTTTCTATGGATGCCGACAGTTTAAATTTGAGCTGGAAGTATATTGATAAAATTTCGGAAGTAATTAGTCAATAAAAAAGATACGTATTGTGTACTTTTGAAAAAGAAATCATTCCAATGAGAAACTATTTTTTCTTTCTGATTTTTTTCGTTTTTGCGAGTTGCGCAAGTACCAAAAGCCAACAAATGACACAAAAGAAATCAATGGCAAATCCAGATTACGCCATCGCTACAATTGTTATAGATGGAATGGCTTGCCAAGCAGGTTGCGCTGATGTAATACAAAAGAATTTGGAGGATATGGACGGAATACGATCTGCTGTAGTTAGTTATGATAAGGGTGAAGCGGTAGTAGCGTTTATTCCAGAAAAAACCAATGCCGATGAAATTCGAAAGACCATCACAAACACCAAGGTAAAGGATTATGTCTACACCATAAAGAATATGAACGTTAACACAAAAACATCAGAATGAAAAAGTTTTTTAGCATTTTGGCCGTAGTAGTATTGATTGGTAGCATCTCTTGTAAAGATGAAAAAAAAGAAGCTGCAAAGGCCTCTAACGAGCAAATGAAAAAAGTCATGGCCATTCATGACGAAGTAATGCCAAGGATGAGTGCTATGGGCAGCATGGTTGGTGAACTTAGTAGTAAGGAAGATAGTACGGAGATTGGATTGCAATACAAAGCTGCAAGAAGGGATTTGCAAGATGCCCATAAAGCCATGATGGATTGGATGCAGGGCTTTGGGAATCGATTTGATACTGATGAAATCTTCAATGCAAAAGAATTGACTGAACAAAAACAAATTTGGTTAGACGAGGAAGAGGAAAAAGTCAAAGCATTGCGCGAACAAATCAATAGTAGCATTGAGAAGGCTGAAAAAATACTGGAACTTAATAAAGAGCTTAAAACCAAAAAATCCCTGAAACTTAAGGACACAGAGGGTTCTGGTTTTAGATTAAACGGGGGGAAACCTATCAAGACAAATATGGCCTCAACCATTGAAAAACTTCGAGGTTGCGTTACCATTATTGCCGACCCTACAATGATCAATGAGGAGAAAGTACTATATTTTCAGTTTTTAGGACCTGATATGGACGTTATTGAGGATAATGGAAATACCATCACTGTACAAGGCAATGTATATAGTAAAAAGGTAGAACTTGATTTTATGGGTGAAGAAATGCAAGTCTGTTCGTTTATCACTATTCCAAAAGGGTCTTTGAATGCGGGAAATTATATTCTCAAGGTCTTTGAAGCTGAACGATTACTCTATTCAGCAGAATTTCAGTTAAAATAATATCTGTGGAAAGTTTATTCTTTCCACCTTAAACTTTCCATGATTTTTTTAATATCGTTCTGTAAATAGGAAGCTGCAGGATAAATGGAGTCGTAATTGGGTTTGGTATAAAAATAAAGAGACCCAGTAACAAAATGTTTGGTACTATCGGTAACGTAAAATTGTGCCTGTGAAGCGGCATCACCAATAACCTCAAAGTACATTCCATATACCTTATCATCCTTATTTGCGAAAGGATGTGGCAATATCCCATCTGCTTTAGCAGAATGTTCTATTGATAATCTTTGGGCATCATTCAATAATTTATCAATATTGTTATCGACTTCCTTATACGTAATGAACAAGGATCCTTTTAATGTGGGGTAATCCAAGGTAATGGCGTTGTTGTTCTTTTGCTCGAATTCACTCGCTAGGTTCTTTTTGAATTGGAAGTGTTCTGTATCCATCATACCATATTCAGTATTGGCATACTCCAATCGCAACATCGCTTTTGGTTTGGGAAGTGTCTCTTCACTACATCCTGTAAAGAGCAATAAAGCCGTCAGTAAAAGAAGAAAACTTTTAATTTTCATGGGGCAATATCACTTTTATTTGCTTTAATCTCTTTTTATCAAGACTCTCTATAATAAATGTATAATTATTGAACACTACTTTTTCCCCTTTCTTTGGAAAGCATCCAGCAATTTCCAGCACGAAACCCGCAATAGTTTCTGATTCTCCTTTTTGCTCATCGAAATCTACTTCATCCTCAATCTTGACAACCCGGTAAAAATCCTTCAAGGCTGTCTTCCCCTCAAAAACGTAATTAAAATCATCCAGTTTAGAATATACCAAATCCTCATCATCAAATTCATCACTGATATCCCCAACTATTTCCTCAATGATATCCTCAAGCGTAACAATTCCCGAGGTGCCCCCATATTCATCAACGACAACCGCTAAATGGTTTTTCTTTTCTTGAAACTCCAATAAAAGATCATCCAATTTCTTATTCTCAGGCACAAAATAAGGCTCCCGAATCAACGAAAGCCAATTAAAGGTCTTACGGTCAATATATGGCAAGAGGTCCTTTACATAGAGAACGCCCAAAACATTATCCATATTTTCTGAAAATACTGGTATCCTTGAATATCCCTGGGTCTTTATTTCGTCCAATACATCCGTGAATTTCATGTCTTCGCTCAAAGCGAATAAATCTATCCTAGGTCGCATTACCTGTCTTGTATCAGTGTTTCCAAAGGAAACAATACCTTCCAAAAGTTTTTGTTCTTCCCTTGTGGTATCTCCTTCAGAAGTAAGTTCCAAAGCTTGTGATAAGTGATTTACACTTAAGTTAGATTTATATTTCCCTAGTTTGTTATTCAGATAAATAGTAGCAGAACGCATTGGCAAACTCAATGGCGCAAAAAGAAAATCGAGCGCCTTTAAAGGGTAAGACATAAAATAGGTGAAACTCATCCTATTTCTATTGGCATATACTTTTGGTAAAATCTCACCAAACATTAAAATTAGGAAAGTGGCAACAACCACTTCCAATAAAAAACGCACAGAGATAAAATTGAACAGTACATAATTAACAGTTGAGAATAAGGTATCCCCAATTACATTAAAAAGAAGTACCACACCAATATTAATCGCATTATTAGCAATTAGAATAGTGGCTAATAACTTTTTAGGGCGGTCCAACAATTTTATAATAATATCGCCCTTGGTGGTCTTTTTTTGCTCTATTTCACCGATATCTGTCGGGGACAAACCAAAAAATGCAACCTCTGCCCCAGAAATTAGCGCCGAACATAGCAACAATAGCAGCAGGACACAAATCTTGAGTACAAAGGCACTCTCAAAAGCCATGAAATTCACAAAGAAACTAAGGGGATCAGGGTCCAATAGCTAAAAATTTGATTTGATTAAAATGGTAAATCATCATCCTTTTCAGGTTCATTTGCAACAGTTGGTTCAGGGGTTTTTGCAGGAGCCTTGGCTTGAACTGGTTGCTGTGGTTGACCACTGTTTTGGGCATTGGCCATGCTTTCCTTTTTGGTAGATAGGAAAGTGAAATCCTGTACATGAACCTCGGTGGTATATCTTGTGTTCCCATCTTCACCTTGCCACTGTCTGTTTTTTAAACGGCCTTCAACATAAATTTTATCCCCTTTACTAAGGTATTTTTCACAAATTTCCGCAGCTTTATTCCGCACCACAATATTATGCCAATCAGTATTGGTTACGCGCTCACCTGTTTGTTTACTCGTATAAGTCTCATTCGTAGCAATAGGAAACCTACCTATACTACCACCACCTTCAAAATAGTGCATTTTAACTTCATCTCCCAAATGCCCGATAAGCATAACTTTATTTAATGTTCCACTCATAATTTTTATCTAATGGTCAAAAGTACTAAATTTTAAATGTTTTTATAAAATCGGCAATTAAAACAGGAACGGGATAGTTTTTCAGGGTGCTGAACGCAATACCATCCTTTAAATCCATTTGGGTTTTAAATATCCAAAACTTTGTATGCAAGTGTTGGTGCGAAAGTTTATGGATAATTTCTTTTTGGTTGAATTGATAAATATCGGGCTTATCATCAATTGATACCACATTTTCATATTTGGTACCCAATTCGTTTATATTAATTTTTTTATTGGTTTCCAACAAAGGAAATTCCCAAAGGTTTTGCCAAATACCCTTACCTTTTCTCTGATTTAATAATGATTTATTATTCGGGTCTATAAAAACCAAATAATTGAAATATCTATTTTTAACCCTGGTCTTATTTATTTTAACGGGCAATTCACCTACTTTGTTTTTTTGAAGTGCAATGCAGCCATCATTCAATGGACAAACCGAACAATCTGGGTTTTTCGGTGTGCATTGCATAGCACCGAATTCCATAATACCCTGATTATAGTCCCTAATATTCTCAACATCCATTACTTCTCGCGCCAGTTCCTTAAAAAAACCAACTCCTTTAGAACTATTGATAGGCAATTCTACTCCATAGAATCGGGAAAGTACCCTATAAACATTGCCATCTACTACCGGTTCTGGCTCATTAAAACAGATTGAGGCTATAGCGCTGGCGGTATAGTCCCCAACTCCTTTAAGTTTTTTAAGTTCTTCATAGGTTTCGGGAAAATTGCCGCCATAATCAGAAACCACCATTTTCGCCGTTGCATGTAAATTCCTAGCTCGCGAATAATAGCCTAATCCTTGCCATAGTTTTAAGACCCTTTCCTCAGATGCATTGGCCAAATCATTCACTGTAGGAAATTGCCCAATAAATTTCAAATAATAAGGTTGGCCTTGTGCTACCCTTGTTTGCTGAAGCATAATTTCAGAGAGCCAAATTCTATATGGATCTCTGGTAGATCTCCAAGGTAGGGTTCTTTTATTTTTGGCATACCAAAGAAGAATTTTTTGGGAAAAAATCATGTACTCGAATACTATTAGATAAAAGTAGCTGTTTATATACTTAAAATTAGCTGATTAGAATAAAAGATTGAATTTAATTTATATATTTGCAAGCCGAAAAAACATACAGAAAACATAATATTCAAGATGACGAAAGCGGAAATAGTATCGAAAATCTCAGACAAGCTGGGAATAGAAAAAGGAGATGTTCAAGCAACTGTAGAATCCTTTATGGAAGAGGTAAAGACTTCCTTGGAAGGTGGTGACAATGTTTACCTAAGAGGATTTGGTAGTTTTATCATTAAAACCAGGGCAGAAAAAACTGGGAGAAATATCTCTAAAAACACTACTATTAAAATACCAGCTCATAACATTCCGGCATTTAAACCAGCCAAGGTTTTTGTAGAAGGGGTAAAGAGCAACGTTCAAGTAAAATAATCTAATAATCTAAAAATAAGAACTTTATGCCGAGTGGTAAGAAAAGAAAAAGACATAAGGTAGCTACCCATAAGCGCAAGAAGCGTAGGAGAGCTAACCGACACAAGAAAAAGTAGTTGTTTTCAACTACTTTTTCGTTTATTACGTTCATTGACATAGAAATTCGAAAAGAATTTCGACGGGTTTATACAACCTGTAAATAGTATTGTTTAATCTATTTGTTTACTCCATTTTAATTAAGGAGGAACAGATATAAATAAAATCAGGTGAATAGAGAATTAATCGTAAGATCTAGTTCTGACGCCGTCGATTTTGCCTTACTAAAAGAAGGAAAACTCACTGAATTACACAAAGAGGAAGACAATAACGATTTTTCTGTTGGCGATATATTCTTGGCCAAAGTCAGAAAACCAGTTACCGGTCTTAACGCAGCCTTTGTAAATGTAGGTTATGAGAAAGATGCTTTTCTGCATT